>ONAX01000104.1 GCA_900315875.1 uncultured Eubacteriales bacterium
GGAATATCCATCATCTGAGCATAAGTAATAGCCTGTTGTAGTCCAAAAGATACAGAATGATTATTGTCCTTGGCTTCCACAACAGCGATTGGCTTTCCGCCGTTTAGGTATAATAAATAATCCGCATACTTTGGCTTACTGCGGGCAACAATATTCCCTCTAATATTTATCCGCCCATCTGTGATCTGGGTCTCCATAGTTATATGATCCGGCCATCCGGGCTTTATTGCTGGTGTGATAAAATTTAATTTGATGTCTTCTTCTGACATTTGTTTTTTACTTAATATAGCCATATCAAGCACCCCGCTTACTTCTTATCCCTTTGTTGCTTATTTTCTCAATTTAAGCACTTGCTTAATCCACGATATTAGACAAATTTGTCCCCTTTCATTCTTTTCATGCCGTGAAAAAAATGAAATATTAATCCTCTTCCGTCATTTCCATTATGTCGCTTACATCACACTTAAGCGCCACACAGATCTTTTCGATAATTTCTGTATTTACATTCTCGTTCTTACCCAGCTTGGTTATAGAAGCCGAGCTGATTCCTGCAAGCTGCTGCAAATCCTTTTTCTTCATATCTTTGTCTATCAGGAGCTTCCAAAGTTTTTTATAGCTTATGGCCATAGTTTTTCCTCGCTTTCTGCTATCAAATATGCCATTAAAAGAATCTTTACAGGCATTATAGCACATAAAAGATGAAAAATCAAGATTAATTCCTGCAAACGCTCGATTTTATCCATGTTTCGCTTGAATTTAACGCATTTTGTGCTAAAGTATAAACAACAGGCATACCTGATTACCGACAGCCGGTAATATGTTTACCGATACTGATTACCGACAAGGTAATTTGGAAAACATAAGAAAATGAGATAATAAAAGCGTGTTTTCAATGTATTTTTAAAAATAGGGTATCAGTAATGAATACAAAAAATCCGGCATGGGAGCATAAGTCCTATGTCGGATTTTCGCAAATTTCATTATTTTACGAGAAAAGCCGACAAGCAATTTATCCGGCAATATTAAGCAAAGTTACCGATGACGGTATTCCGACGTTATTTATGCAGCCCATGTCAGCTTGTCCATGCAGGCCTTCTTTCTGTCCAGAGAGGAATGAACGTAACGGTTGAGTGTCAGTTCAACAGAGCTGTGTCCGAGAATTTCGGAAAGTGTTTTGACATCGAAGCCGAGGGAAATACATTTTGTTGCGAAAGCATGACGAAGGCTATGGAAATGGACTGACGGCAGATCTGCGTTTTTCAGCATTTGAGAGAACCGATACTGCATTACCCTCGGCTCGACAGGCTTTGCGATCCCTGAGAGCAGATAGGTGTCACCTGTACCGACATATCGGTTAAGCCTCAGCGCAAGAAATTCCGGTATAGGTATGCTCCTGGCAGAACTTCGGCTCTTGGGCTCTGTGATGACCAGCTTAGTCCGGCAGACAGGATCATCGGTCTGTATTCTCTGAATTGTCTTACTGACGGTCAGAATACGTTTTTCGAGATCAATATCTTTCCATTGAAGTGCGCACAGTTCGCCTATACGAATACCGGTAAAAAGAGAAAGAGCGACTCCTAAAGCCGTTCGATCTTTACTGTTGTCAATATATGCTTTCAGTTTGTCCTGTTCCTTATCCGAAAGCAATCGAACCTCGGGTCTTGCTCGCTTGGGCATGATTATACCTGAAAGGTTGACCATTATACTGTATGTATTATACGCAAATCTGAACAGTGCCTTGATAAGAATGACGTTATCCGAAATATAGCGCTCGGATAGCCCTGACTGACGCATAGTTTCTATAAATGCATATATGCTCTTTGCTTTTACCGAACATACAGCAAGTTTACCGAGCGCCGGTATGATGTGCTTTTCGAGCTTCATTCTGTAGTTGGCGGCAGTCGATTCTTTCAGCTGCGGGGTCTTTACCGACAGATATTCAGCTGCAAGCTGCCCGACAGTCATCTCCGCTGTGCTTGCCTCGCAGAGCTCCTGTAAGTATGAAGCTGCCTTGGCTTCGGCAGCTTCCCTGGTCTTGCCGTAAAACGATCTGTACTGCGTTTTGTCAGAATTACTACAATTTGTATAATTTGTATAAATC
>ONAX01000103.1 GCA_900315875.1 uncultured Eubacteriales bacterium
CAATATCAGGTTTCCAGCGTATCTTTGTTCCTGTCTTTTTTCCGCTGTATGGTTCTCTGCCGAGACCACCGACATTTTCGCCGTGCTCAAAATGGAGTGTGAAAAGTGTGCCGTCGCGTCGAATAGAAACGTCCATATATTCACTTGAATACTGCGTGGAGCATAGTCCGAGGCCGTTAAGACCAAGCGAAAATTCATAGTTTTCAGCTTCGCTGTTATTATATTTACCGCCTGCATACAGCTCACAGAAAACAAGTTCCCAGTTATAACGTTCTTCATTCTTGTTATAGTCAACAGGGATACCACGGCCGAAATCCTCTATTTCGACAGAACCGTCGCGGAAAAGTGTAGTATATATCTCGCTGCCATAGCCCTCGCGTGCCTCGTCAATCGAATTGGAGAGAATCTCAAATGCTGAATGCTGACAGCCTTCTATTCCGTCCGATCCGAAAATAACGGCAGGGCGTTTTCTGACACGATCTGCACCTTTCAGAGTTGTAATACTTTCATTTCCGTAGCTTTGCTTTTGCTGCTTTTTAGCCAAAATGATTTCCTCTTTTCATTAATTCAAAGTTACACATAATGTAGTATATGATATTTTCCAAAAAAATGCAAGTAAAAATTACTACGTCGAGCCGATGGATAGTTCCACATTCAGTACTTTATAAGAGCTGCTGTGATAAAGGACGGTAAACGATCCGTTTAATAACAGTTGTTTCAGTAGATTGATTCAAGCCATAATTGCTTGTGAATACGGATTTTCAGAGCTATAATTATTACAAAGAGGAGGAATTCATTATGAAAAAAATGATCGCACTTGTTTTGTCGTCACTGATTCTTTGCATGTCCGCCGGCTGCGCTGCTGCTGAGGTGGAAACCAATGTTTCACAAGCACCCGAATCATCCGCTTCCGCCGCCGATATTCTCGGCTTGCCGTCAGCCCCTGCCGAAAGCTCTGAAGAACAGGAAGACGTCAGCACAGCTGTAAATAAATTACTTGACGAATACAAATTCGAGGGTGTTTTCTACGCTGTAAAAGGCGGCGAGGTAGTTGTATCCGAAGCACGCGGAAAACTCGAAAACGGAAACGACATCAAAATTGATACACCTATGCCGATCGGATCAATATCAAAGCAGTTCTGTGCAACATCAATTCTGCTGTTGGCTGAACAGGGAAAGCTCAGTCTTGATTATACTTTGGACAAATATTATCCTGAATATGAACAATCAAGCAAAATGACATTGCGAAACCTTCTTTCAATGCGAAGCGGAATTCCGGATATTACAGAGGAGATTTTTGATATTACCTCTGTAGATATGACCGACGAAGAAAACACGGCTGTCTTTAAGGAATGGCTTTTCTCCCAGCCGCTGATTGCAGAGCCTGATACACAGTTCAAATATTCAAACGCTTCTTTTATTCTCCTCGGAAATATAGTAGAACAGGTTTCAGGTGAAAAATACATAGATTTCCTGAGAAAAAATATCTTTGACCCGGTCGGAATGAAACACACAGGTTCGATTGAGGAAATGTCCGCTTCTGCCTCATGGGCAGATGGAGTGACATATAAGAATATCAATCTGCAGCCTGGAATAACCAAAGGTGCGGGAGATATTATTTCTAATGCAGAAGATATGACACTATGGATGAATGCACTCAGCAGCGGCAAGATTTTGTCTGCCGAAAGCTATGAAGCAATGACAACAGATTATACTCCCGGAGAAGGATACGGCTTTGGAATACGTACACAGTTTTTCGGAGGAATAGGACACTTCGGTCAGATAGGCGACTATACAGCGTTTGATTATTTCAGACCGGAAAGTGAGCTGACTATTTATGTTTCGAGCACTCTCAGTTCTACCGCTTTGCCCGATCTTATAATGAAAACAATGCCTATAATCAGGAAAAGCTGATCTGACAATGATACTATAAATCCGATATAAATGAATAATTATAATACACCTGCGCTGCAGACCATAATCCTGGTTTACATCGCAGGTATTTTCTTTTGCAGTACAGTCAGATTCAGTTTTGTTACTTAAAAGAATCGAGTAGGAGGCTACCCATTAATTGAGCAGCCGACCTCTCACACCACCGTGCGTACCGTTCGGTACACGGCGGTTCAATAGTTTGAGTGCAGTAC
>ONAX01000102.1 GCA_900315875.1 uncultured Eubacteriales bacterium
TTGAAGCTCTTGCACCAGAACGTACAGAAACGAGGAGCGGATTCTCCTTATCGCCGAACTTCTTTCCTGTGATCTCTTCCATCTTTCCGATGTACTCTCTGATCTCTGCCTGGATCTCCTCGCTGATTCCGCCGTCCTCATAATACTGAGTACAAGCCTCTGTGGTGATCGTGAATCCCTGTGGTACAGGAAGACCGATATTTGTCATTTCAGCAAGGTTCGCACCCTTTCCTCCGAGGAGCTCTCTCATGTTGGCATTACCCTCTGAGAAAAGGTAACAATACTTTTTAGCCATTGGTTATACCTCCGTTTATTTTGAATTCCCGTAAAAGCGGCAATAGCTCCGCCCGAGTGTCTTCACTCCATACGGTTGCTCTTATATTATAACAGATTACAATCCAAATTACCATAGTTTTCACAAATTTTTAATCATAAATTTTTTCACAATCTTTGTTACAGTTTTATGTACAATTTACACAGAACTCACTCCCCTCGGCTGTTTAAAGCGAAAATCGTATTGACTTAATGGCTCTTTAGTAATATAATTAAATAAAATATTCTTTTTTGGAGGTCTTTACAATGGCTGATAATGTAATAATTCTTGCGGGCGGACAAGGCAAGAGAATGAAGAGCGACAAACCCAAGTCGCTTTGCAGCGTACTCGGAGAGCCTATGCTCGAATGGGTGATCAGTGCCTGCGAGGACGCAGGAGTAAAAGACATATGCGTAGTCAAAGGTTTTATGGGGGAATACATAGACGAGTATCTCGCTTCAAGGAAAGGCTCTGCGAAAATAACCACCGTTTTGCAGAAGCAGCAGCTCGGAACGGGGCACGCTGTGATGCAGGCTGCGGATCACCTGAGGGAGAATATCGACGGAAATACACTGGTTCTGTGCGGAGATGCGCCGTTTATCGACAAAGACACCATTTCGGGCGCTTTGCAGCTCCACAAAGCAGGCGGCTGCGGAGTGACGGTAGTGACCTCGATGATAGACGATCCGAAAGGCTACGGCAGAGTTATACGCACCGAAAACGGTATTTCGGGGATAGTGGAGCATAAGGACTGCACGCCGCAGCAGCTTGAGATAAACGAGATCAATTCGGGCTGCTACTGGTTTGAAACGCAGGCTCTGCTTGACGTTCTGAGCGACATCAAACCTAACAACGCACAGGGAGAATACTACCTCACCGACTGCGTGGAGCTTATCATCGCAAAGGGAAAGCGTGCAGATGCTTTTATTTCGTCCAATCCTAATGTTTCGCTGGGAGCCAACGACCGCAAAGGTCTTCTTGCACTCAGCGACATCGCAAGAAAGCAGGTCATTGCAAAATGGCTCGATGAGGGTATAGAGTTCACCTGCACTGACGGTGTGAGCATAGGCAGAAAGGTCAGCATCGGCATCGGCAGCACCATTTGCCAGAACGTCACTCTCAGCGGTGATACTGTCATCGGAAAGAACTGCTATATCGGCTCGGGAAGCGTTATAGACAGTGCAGATATAGGCGATGGCTCAATTATACTCAGTTCGCACATATACGGAGCAAAGATCGCTGCTCATTCTTCGGTCGGACCATTTGAGTTCAGAAAATAATTTAAAGGACAGGTGAGAAAAATGAAAGTGTGTACTACATGCGGCAATATGCTTGAAGACAGCGCTACATTCTGCGGAAAATGCGGTGCTTCCTGTGAGGCTCCGAATCCTATGGGCGGATTCCAGCCGCCGCAGTTCAACCAGCCACAGCAATTTGGGCAGCCTCAGCAATTCAATCAACCACAGCCGTTCGGACAGCCTCAGCCATTCAACCAGCCACCGCAGTTTAATCAGCCGCAACAGTTCGGGCAGCCACAGCAGTTCGGACAGATGGGCTTCCAGCAGGGCGGAGCAGCTGTTCAGAAAGGCAGCAACAAGACGGCGATCATCGTTGCTGCGGTTGTCGCAGTTCTGGTAGCGATAGGCGTAATACTGTTCCTGTTCGTATTCAAAAACAACTATAAGAAAGAGATCATCGGCACATGGGTCGACACCACTAACAGCAGTACCGTTATTACCTTTGAGGACGGCGGAAGCATAAAGGCAAAAGAGCACGGTTTAACAATTAACGGAAAATATGAACTCAGCGGAAGCAACCTGAAAATAACATATTCGCTTCTGGGAATGTCCGAGTCCGAGGAATATACGATCCAGTCGATAAGCGGCGGAGAAATGAAACTAAAGGATAAATCGGACGGTACGCGTCAAGAAACAAAAAAAGCTCGTTCCGTTAAGAACGAGCTTTAAAAAATAACCCGGCAACGCCTACTTTCGCGGTTTCACAACTATCATCGGTTCCAAGCGCTTAGCATTCGTATTCGGGATGGGAAC
>ONAX01000101.1 GCA_900315875.1 uncultured Eubacteriales bacterium
CTTTCTTCACTATGCAGTCTGATAGGACTGCTTTATCATACTGAACCTAACCAAAACAGGACTCCCGACATTTACCGCCGGAAGTCCTGAACTTTTTGAACGTGTTCTCTTTTGGTCGTAAATTGGTCGTAAATTTGTACGCTTGCAGTCCGAAAACCCTGATTTTATGCGGCTTTATTTGTCCAAGCTTTTCATTGTCGGGAACAGCAGAACGTCCCTGATGGCAGGAGAATCGGTCAGCAGCATGCACATTCTGTCAATGCCGAAGCCGATGCCGCCTGTGGGGGGCATGCCGATTTCGAGCGCATTCAGGAAGTCCTCATCAGTACGGTTTGCTTCCTCGTCGCCCTGAGCCAGAAGCTCCTCCTGAGCCTTGAAACGCTCTCTCTGATCGATCGGGTCATTAAGCTCGCTGTATGCATTTGCCATTTCCCAGCCGTTCATGAAGAATTCAAAACGCTCAACATAATCCGGATTTTCCGGCTTACGCTTTGTAAGCGGAGAAATCTCTACCGGGTGATCCATAAGGAAGGTCGGCTGAACAAGGTGCTCCTCGACGAACTGCTCGAAGAAGAGGTTCAGAATATCGCCGCGCTTGTGGTGCTGCTCATATGCAACGCCCTTTTCGTCAGCAACAGCCCTTGCAGCTTCCAGATCCTTTATTTCTGCAAAATCAACGCCGGTGTATTTCTTTACGGCGTCAACCATTGTAATACGCTCAAACGGCTTACCGAGATCCATCTCAACGCCGCCGTATACGATTTTAGTCGTGCCGAGAACCTCCTGCGCAACATAGCGGTACAGGTTTTCGGTCAGATCCATCATACCGTGGTAATCGGTATATGCCTGATACAGCTCCATAAGGGTGAATTCCGGGTTATGACGTGTGTCAAGACCTTCGTTGCGGAATACCCTGCCGATTTCATAAACACGCTCAAGACCGCCGACAATGAGTCTCTTGAGGTAAAGCTCGAGGGAAATCCTGAGTCTGAGATCCTCGTCAAGAGCATTGAAATGCGTCTCGAACGGACGTGCAGCAGCACCGCCGGCATTGGCTACGAGCATAGGAGTTTCAACCTCCATAAAGCCCTGAGAATCGAGATAACGGCGGATAGAGCTGATAATCTTGCTGCGCTTGATAAATGTATCCTTGACCTCGGTATTCATGATGAGGTCAACGTATCTCTGACGATAACGTGTATCGGTATCTGTAAGACCGTGGAACTTCTCCGGCAGCGGGAGCAGCGACTTGGTCAGAAGGCGTACCTTCTCTGCATGTACGCTGACCTCACCTGTCTGGGTTCTGAAAACAAAACCGTGGATTTCAACGATATCGCCGACGTCCCAGCGCTTTACGAATGCATATTCCTCCTCGCCAAGGTCGTCACGCTTCGCAAAAACCTGCAGTTTGCCGCTTTTGTCATGGACGTCCATGAATGCGACCTTGCCCTTTACACGCTTGGACATTACGCGTCCTGCAATGCAGACCTGCTTGTTTTCGTAGCTGTCAAAGTCTTCTGCAATTTCTGCGCACATTGCATTTCTGTCCGAAGTAGTTATCTCAAACGGGTCTCTTCCTGCATCCCTGAGTATGCCGAGCTTATCATATCGAGCCTGCACGGGATCGGATGAAATCTGTATCTGATTGATATCTGCCATATTCCTTTTCCTTTCAACTGTTATGCCTGATAGCTTCTCACATGCTGATTTCCAGAACAACAAGCTCCAGATCGCCGTCAGGTGTTTCAACCATTACAACATCACCTACTGCCTTATCGAGAAGTGCAATGCCTACGGGAGATTCATCGGAAATCTTGCCGTTGAAGGGATCAGCCTCGCTTGAACCGACTATCTGATATTCAACCTCCTCGTCATACTCACGGTCATGAACCTTGACAGTGGATCCGAGGTGTACCTTTTCGTTATTAATGTCGCTTTCGTCAATAACCTCAACGTTTCTGAGGATGGATTCCAGCTCCTTGATGCGTGCTTCAAGCTTTGCCTGGTCATTTTTAGCTTCATCATATTCGCTGTTCTCCGAAAGGTCACCCTGTGCACGGGCGGTCTGCAGGTTTTCTGCAATTTCCTTACGTTTTACGGTTTTGAGCTCGTTAAGCTCTGCCTCATATCTTTTTTTGCCTTCGAGAGTCAGTTTGATTTTTGTTGTTTCAGCCATTTATCACGAACCACCTTTTCAGTTTTGATAAAAATACCATAACTCATATTATATGATTTTGCCATGATGATGTCAAGGGGAAATGCCGAATTATTCTGCATTAATGCCGTTTTTGACGTCAATATATACCCTGCACGGTGACCTCTCCTGAATTGACGGTGTACTCATGTCCGTCATCGCCGCTGATAACAAGCTCACCGGTCGCTGTGATATCAGTCGCTGTTCCGCAAATCTCACAGTTACCTTTTTTTACCGACACGGTCCTGCCGAGAGTTGCGCAGAGGCTGCGGAAACCGTCCATATCATCTATATAAAGACTCACCATAAAGGAAGACAGCACCTTGTCGAGCATTATTATAACCTCTCGCAGAAGCTCGCTTCTGTCAAGCTTTGCTCCGGTTTCAAGATACAGCGAGCTTGCCTTTCCGGATATTTCCTCCGGGAAGGACTCATTATTCACATTGATACCTATCCCGATGGCAACATAATCGAGCATATC
>ONAX01000099.1 GCA_900315875.1 uncultured Eubacteriales bacterium
CGCTTCCGCAGCAGCAGCGCCGTACAGGCAATGCTTCGGCAGGAAAGGGACAGAGCACCGCAAGACCACAGTCTCGCAGCAGCTATGAATGGCAGCCGCCTGTTAAAAAGGCAGAGTCGTCAAGCTTTGAAGATATGCTTTCAAAATTCAAGCAGGCAAGCGATGAAAAGATGTCTGACCTCAAGCGCATGGAAAATAAGCGCGGCGGTTATTCAAGAAGGGGCAATTCTCAGAAATAACCCCGATACATTTTCAGATCAGATCGGAGAGCGTCTGCTCTCCGATTTTTTTCAGGAGGGATAATATGGTTACTGTAATTGAAAATGTCAATATACATACCATGGATGATAACGATACAGTGATTGATTCAGGTTATGTAAAGGTTGAGGACGGCATTATTGCTGAGCTCGGGAGTATGTCATCTACGCATGACGGTGCAGACAGGGTAATAGACGGCGAGGGTGCAGAGCTTTATCCCGGATTTGTTGACGCTCATACTCATCTCGGAATGTTTGAGGATTCACTGACCTTTGAGGGTGACGACGGAAACGAAGATTCCGATCCCATAACTCCGCAGCTGCGCGCTATAGACGGTGCAAACCCCGGCGACGGTTATTTCAGAGAATCACTTCTTGCGGGTGTTACTACAGTAATGATCTCTCCCGGCAGCACGAATCCCATCGCAGGCCAGATAGCAGCCATAAAGACATATGGCAGAAGGATTGATAAAATGATAGTTAGCTCTCCTGCCGCAATCAAGTTTTCTCTCGGAGAAAATCCGAAATCCACATATAACGATAAGGATCAGACGCCCGTAACAAGAATGGCTGTTGCAGCGCTTATCCGTGAGACTCTGTATAAGGCTAAAAACTATTATGATGAAAAGCAGGAATACCTGAAGGATAAGAAAAACAATGACGAGCCTGAATTTGATCTCCGGTACGAGGCTCTTTGTCCGATGTTTGCAGGGGAGATACCTGCGCATTTCCACGTTCACAGAGCGGATGATATCTGCACAGCTCTGAGGATTTGCCGTGAATTCGGTCTACGCTGCGTTCTGGTGCATGCTACTGATGCGCACACCATGACCTACGAAGAAAACGGTATTCTAAAAAGTGATCTTGAAGGAGAGTGCGAGGGCGTTCTGTCGGGTCCATTCCTGACTGACAGAAGCAAGCCTGAGCTTAAAAACCTGAGCCCCTCAGCTCCTGGGATTCTTAGTAGTCTCGGTATCCCAACGGCAATAATTACAGACCACCCGGAAACTCCGCTTCCGTTTATTACCATATGTGCGGCTGCTGCAGTCCGAAACGGAATGGATCGGAACGCTGCAATGAAGGCAATAACAAGCACTGCTGCGAAGCTTATAGGTGTTTATGACAGGGTTGGTTCAGTTGAAGTAGGGAAGGATGCCGATATAGTTCTTTTCTCCGGTGATCCGCTTGATATTACAAACAGACCCGTTGCAGTAATGTACGGCGGAGAATTTATTAAATCCGAATGAAGGGTCATAAAATTTAAATTTAAAAAAATTTAACATAATTTTTCAAAAAACTCTTTTCTTTTTTGTTTAATAGTGTTATAATATAGTTAATCTCAAGGCTGAGATTATATCCTCTCGGGGGTGTTCACCGGGGAAATTGCCGTTCGGCAATCCCAAACCCCTAATTTACGCCTTCGGCAGGGTAAATGTAAAAGCAAGGAGGCTTAGCTTATGAAGTACAACATTATTGGCAGAAAGGTGAATCTGAGAGATAATTTTAAGGAGCGTGTTTACAAAAAACTCGGAAAATTTGAAAAGATCTACTCTGAAAATGCCGAAGCTACCGTAACGGTTACTGTTGAAAAGAACCGTCAGACGGTTGAGGTTACTATCAGAGATGGTGGAATGACATACCGTGCAGAAAGCACCGCTCTTGAAATGAACGATGCCCTTGATTCGGTTGTAGATATACTCGGAGGTCAGATCAGAAAGAACAAGGCAAGGCTCGAAAAGAAGCTCAAGAGTGAATCATTTGCTGAGTACTTCGCTGATGAGACAGATGATGATGTTCTCGAGGATGAGGACTATTCAGTCGTCAGGAAAAAGACCTTCTCCGTAAAGCCCCTCGGTGTTGAGGAGGCAATTCTTCAGATGAACATGATCGGACACGAATTCTTCATGTTCAGAAATGCAACTACTAACGAAATTAACGTCGTTTATAAGCGCAAGGATGGAAAATACGGTCTGCTTGAACCTGAGGGATAATTGCCTAAGCGATTTAAACCTGCTATTTGCCGTGCATCTGTGCTTTCACAGGTGCACGGTTTATTATGCACTTTTTAGTGCTCATAAAAATCATGGAAGGAGGGATTATATTATGGATTCAGAGTCCTCTGCACTGATAATGTATGCTGTGTTTTTCAGTATTAGCATCGTAGTTTCTCTTTTGATTCTTGCGGCTAACTGGAAAATATACACTAAAGCGGGCGAGGCAGGCTGGAAGTCACTTATTCCCATATACAATACATATGTGCTCTACAAGATCGTGTATGGAAGCGGCTGGAAATTCCTGCTTCTGTTTGTACCGATCCTGGGAGAAATCGTAGCGATTGTATTTTGCTTCAGACTTGCTCAGGCATTCGGAAAGGGCTTCCTTTTCGGCCTCGGTATTCTTCTGTTCCCGTATATTGCTCTTCTGGATCTGGGATTCGGCAGAGTAAGCTATCAGGGACCTACATTCTCGTTTATCTGACAAAAAAGGGGCTGTGAAAAAAGTCCAAAGAAAAAAGACAACCGACCTCCGAGTAGAAACTTGGAAGTCGGTTGCTTTTTTGGTATAATAGATATATGAAC
>ONAX01000097.1 GCA_900315875.1 uncultured Eubacteriales bacterium
TAAGTCGCAGGAATGTGTCGTCAAAGCCTTGGATAAGTTAGAGAGAAAACTCGGAAGTAAAACGTTCCGTGAAACTTTTATAACAATCACTTGCGATAACGGATGCGAAAACCTTGACTTTGAGGGCATAGAAAGGTCATGTCTTACGACTATTCAAAGAACAAAAGTGTATTATGCACATCCGTACAGCGCATGGGAACGAGGTTCTAACGAGAATGCAAATAAGCTAATTCGCCGCTTCATACCGAAAGGCTCAGACATCGCCGAATTCTCCCTAGGGAGAATTAAGATGATTGTAAACTGGATCAATAACTACCCTAGAAGAATCTTCAACGGACTGTCTGCTAACGATCTGCTTAAACAATTAAATGTCGCTTAATTTCACTGACATTTTATATTGCAATTTAGATCTGTCTGTCAGGACAGATTTTAGACGTAAAACGGAAGGTGAAAAAATGACCGAAAGTGAATTTCAGGAATTCCTGATTACCGTAGGCTACCGTTACAATAAAAAATCAAAAACCGCCTTCAACAGCTTCGAAGGATTTCATACTCTTATCAGCTTCCGAGAGAGCGAAAAACGCTATGTTGTTACTCTCAGCGCAGGCGTGAAAGATATGTCGGCGCTTCTAGGGAAGCTTCGCAGCTTTGCTGCTGACGGCAAGGATTATGTCATAAAGTCTGCATATAATAACCGGCAGATCGAAATGATACTCAAAATGACTGTCGATTCGGAAATCGACAGAGAGCACCTGAAAAATGTTTCTCGCTTTATGACCGAGCTGTACAAAAGCGGCTGTATCAATCCCCAGTGCCGCGTATGCTCCCGTAACAGAAAAACCGGACTGTACGTTATCGGCCGCGAGCTTGTTCCTGTGTGCACCTCCTGCATTACAAGAAAACGTCGCCTGTATGAAAAACGAAGGGATATGTTCGAGAAAAAGACTCAGAACATGCCTGCGGGGCTTTTCGGAGCTTTGTTCGGCGCAATGCTCGGAGCATCGCTTTATGTGCTTTTCTACCAGCTTTTCCCAAGCTTCGGTACAACGGCGCTGCTCATTATCTGCGGAGCGTTTTCGGGATTTGTCGTTACAGGAAACCGAGCTACAAGAAAAAGTGCGGTCATCTGCTTTGTGCTGTCCTGCATAGTTTTTGCAGCTGCGGAATATGTTTCCCTTGTTGCCGGACTTGCCGTGCTGATTGAACGCGAAGGCGGCGGCATTGCAGTAACAGAAGCAATACAGGTCACAAATTCAAGCTTTACGGATATGAACTATCTCCTGGCAATACTGCCGGAGCTTGGAGTAGGTCTTGCGGTAATGGCAATTGTCGGAGTGGTATATTTCCTCAAACGCAAGTACACCCGTCCGCTGACCATTTCAAAAAATGTACTGTAAAATCAGGATATTATTAAGGACGCCCATAGATCAGGGCGTCCTTTTTCTCTGTATATTCTTTTTGCCTGAACTATTCCTTTTCAGGATCAACATCTTCTTTTTCTGAATCTGCTTTTGCGGCTCTGGATTTCAGACTGCGCACAAGCATTACCATATAAAAAGCAAACAGGACAAATGCAGCAGAAATGCCTATTATATACGCTACTGCATTATCTATACGGAAGCCTTCCTTTGCTACCAGTATATAGGTTACCGTAACAGCCGTCATGAATGCAGCCGGAAAGGCTGTAAGCAGCGAGCCAAAGCGGTATTTACCTTTTTTGAGCAGATATGCGCTTGCTACCCACAGTGTTATCATAGCAAGAGTCTGGTTGCTCCATGAGAAATAACGCCAGATAATCTGGAAACCGCCGTCGTTTACAATTGCAATCCAGGTCAGAACTCCGCCGATAGCCAGAAGCGGTATGGTAACAATAAAGCGGTTTTTGATTATTTTATGATCCAGCTTGAAGGTTTCCGCCACAATCAGCCTTGCGCTTCTGAAGGCAGTGTCGCCCGAGGTTATCGGACAGATTACAACTCCGGCAATAGCCAGTGCTCCGCCTACCATACCGAGAACTCCGGTAGAAATCTCATATACGACGCTGGACGCTCCGCTTTTAAGAGCCTCATTCAGCAGCTGAGTTGTTCCGTAGAAGGACACTCCGGCTGCTGCCCAGATCAGAGCAATTACAGATTCGCAGATCATTGCTCCGTAGAACACCCTTCTGCCCTCTTTTTCGGTTTTGATGCATTTTGCGATCATCGGAGACTGTGTCGCATGAAATCCTGAAACAGCTCCGCAGGCAACAGTAATGAACATATATGGCCAGACCGGAGTACCGTCAGGGTGAAGATTCTGCAGTGATATTTCCGGTATGGTGTACTTGCCGCCCGAAAACAGTATTCCGCCGATAGTTGCCACAGCCATTGTAATAAGCAGCACGCCGAAAACCGGGTACAGCTTGCCAATGAGCTTATCAATCGGAAGAAGTGTTGCAAGAAGGTAGTATATAAGGATCACGACAGCCCAGAATGTTCCGTTCATCCATCCGGGAGTAAGTGAATCCAGCAGACCCGCGGGGCTTGTAACGAAAACAGTGCCGCAAAGCACCAGAAGAACCACGGAAAACACGCGCATTATCCATTTTATCACTTTGCCGAGGTAAATTCCGGACAACTCGGCAATAGACGCGCCGCTGTGTCGTGAGCTTATCATGCCGGTCATGTAATCGTGCACGGCACCGCCGAGGATCGAACCGAAAACAATCCACAGAAAAACAACAGGCCCGAAAACAGCGCCCATCAGTGCTCCGAAAATAGGGCCTGTTCCGGCAATGTTGAGCAGCTGAATCAAGAAGGCTTTCCATGTCTTCATCGGCATACAGTCCACGCCATCGTTTATTGCAACAGCAGGAGTAGGTCTGTCGTCAGGTGCAAAGATCTTTTCAGTGACCCTGCTATACACAAGGAAGCCGACAACCAGCACAAGAACAGACACCAGCAAGGAAATCATATTATCCCTCTTTTACGTATAATATTTACCGATTACATTATATATCCTTTTCAACATATTAGTCAATACTGTTCCCCGTCGGGGATAATTCTAAAAACACTTTTGAGAAAAATGGCAAACTTTAGAAAGATATAATTTATCTATCTTCAGAATATATTTCCCGCATTTTCTTTTCGCCTTTTTTACGCAGTCTTTTAGCAAGCTTTATGTCCCCCATAATCTCGGCTGTATCAGCAAGCGGCTCATATCCGCCATACATCAGCCTTGCAGTCGGTTATCATCCGACAGAGCAGTTCTTTATATTCCATATTTACCCCCGATTCATACTTCGTTTTTTCAATTCAATCATATCATATTGAATGCTTATTATCAACCAGATTTATACAATTTGAAGATTTCCTGAAGTGCAAATCCGGATTAAAATCACATCACAGTCCCATCCTCTGAAAAACAATTATTGTATAATACCAGAATTTATGCTATAATAACCTCACGGCGTATGCCGTTTCGGTCGCATCGCGCCCTATACGGACGCCTGAGAGAACATTCAGCTTCGCTGTAATAACCTCACGGCGTATGCC
>ONAX01000046.1 GCA_900315875.1 uncultured Eubacteriales bacterium
TCACGATGGACACCCTTGCCATCAGCTAACACTTCCTACTGCCAAGCGTGTAGCGGACTTTCACCGCCAAGTTACTGCCCATTTCGGGCAAACCAAAAATTGCCGCCGCAGGTTTTTCCTGCGGCGGCTGATACTTTTTAGTTACTCTGTAAAACCTTCGATAAGCTCAATCGCTTTGTTCATTGCTTCGAGCTCATCCTCGCCCTCACACTCGATAGCGACTTCTGCGCCGCATTTTATTACAGCGGCAATAATGCTCAGAAGGCTTTTTGCATTTACTCTGCTGCCTTTGTATCGGATATGGACGTCGCACTTGAATTTATCCATTTCCTGTGCAAAAACAGCCGCCGGGCGCATGTGAAGTCCCGTCGGATTCGTGATCGTGATTGTTTGTCTTACCATTTGTTCTCTCCTTCTTCCTCGTCCTTTTTCTCTGCAATGACGTCCGTCGGGCAGAACTGCCCAGCCTATCCGGACGCAAATTCTCACACTATAATGCTTTCAACGATAACATTATACTACAAAAAACTGCAAAATAAAATCCCCGGGCTTTAAAATTAACAAAAATTTTAGATATTTCTCTAAAATCGTCGCATACGATATTGAAATCATTTATAAAATGCAGTAAAATATATACAGGCGTCAAATAGGCGCAGCATTATTACTCAGCACCACCAGAGGAGGCCTTCAACATGTCTACTGTATTTGAAAGGATTACAGGAAACGATGAAATTTTTTCCTGCAAGGAATATATATCTGATTCACTGATATTCAATACCATCGAATCTGCAAGAAATGATTCCATACACGAGCTTTATTCCGACCACAAAAATGTTATTATTCTCAGAGCAAAAAACGGTCCGAGAGTCTGGCTGTGGACTTCTGCCGCAATAAAGGACGACACCAGCAAACTTATCGATATCTGCCGTTTTCTCAGAGACTGCAATATTCCGAAAGCGGAAATATACCTCAAGCAGGAGGTTGCAGGCAATTTTTCTGATCTGTATGCACTGACCACACTGGAAATAAACTACGTTGTCAAGGATGAATTCTCAATTGCGGTTCTCACATATAATGATAAGGATCCGATCAAGGATAACGAAAGCGGCATTGTCCTCATTGACAAAAACAACAGCGAGCATGTAAAGCTTGTAAAGGATTTCTACACATCCCTTATGGATGAATTCCGCTGGAAGGATAAGCTCGACCGCAAGGTAAAGGAATATCTGGAGCTTGAAATGTACGGTTATATCAAGGATAACAGACTGATAGCGAATTCCGTTATCGGCGGCCGCACAGAGGACTATCAGACGATAAAGTCTATCGCAGTTCTGACTGACGAAAGAAGAAAGGGCTACGGCTATGAGATGTGTGCCCTTGCAGTTAATTCTATCAAGCAGCGCGGACTGACTCCGGTCCTGTACTCTCACGTAGGCAACCAGGCAGCAATGGCTCTCTGGAAAAAGACACATTTCAAGATACAGAACAAGCTGTATCTGCTGAAAATCGAAAATAACGATTGATTCAGAAAAGTCGATGAATTCCGGTTCATCGACTTTTTTCATTCTGACATTCATAAATAACTGTTATATTTTTGCTGCCCCGTCAGCATCATTTTTTGCGTTCTTTGCGAACCTGAGCAATCTGATATCCGGCAATGCCTGCCGCAATAGCAAGCAAAATAACGCCGGCAATGAGCATATTTCGTTTTGATTCGTCTACAGGTTCATCAAAACCCGGAATTGTGTATTCGATTATATCGCTATCACTTTCTGTCGTAGCTGTTTCTTCATCTGATACAGATGAGGATTTTTCCTTGGAAGTCGTATTTTTTTCTTTTGCAGTCTTTGAGGAAGTTTTTGTTTTTGAAGATGCTTCGGTTTTGCCCTCGGAGGAGCTCTTTTCCGGTGCGGCACTGGTGGAGATATTAAGCGGGAGTATTTTTTCACTTCTCAGGCTGTTTCCGTCAGAGTCGTATGCGGATAGTACCGCTTCAAGAGTTCCGCTGTAAGGGCTGTTATCCTGAAATTCAAAGCGAAGAGCGGCTCTTTTTCCGTTTACACCGCCTGTAAGCAGCAGGCTGACTTTTCCACCGGCGTCGTAATAACGGAAACTGTCGGTGCCCGAACCGTCAGTCAGCTTTGCGGATGTCAGATGAAGATGTGAATTGTCATATGAAAGCTCAGACAGCACTGCCGATACCGGGGCAGCAGAAAAATCCGCATATACATAAAACGCCTTGCCGGCAGCTGCTGCGTCAGTCGAAAGACTAAGTTGAACTTCTCCTGACGAGGATTCAGTGCCCGGAGACTTGCCGAGCATTTTTCTTAGCAGGACAAGGTCGCCGGCGTCGGCAGCCCGGTTTCCGTTCATATCGGCAGCAGAAAGAATTATCTCGTCTGTACTCTTTTCTCCGAGAAGAACTGCGCAAAGTGTAGTTTCGTCGCGGCTGTTGATATTGCCCTCGCCGGTGAGGTCGCCCTTTACAATGAAACGATAACGCCGCTGAATTCCGCCGCCCGTAAAGCATACGCTGCATCCGCTGCCAAGCTGACCGGAGGTCGTTGTCTTTTCGTCGGTATCGTAAAACTGTGCCGAACCGCCGGAAAGACTGATATCTGACCTGAAAGCAGCAACAGTTGTACCGCTGTCAATTATTATTTCATCGCCGCTGAGGTCATATTTTTCACTCGAAAGGGAAAAGCTGTTATCAGGAGCATCCTTGCTGCTGTCATCCGTATTTCTGCTTTCATCGTGTATACGGCTTTCTGGTGGTGTTTCGTCTTCTGTCTTTTTCAGCTTTGAAAGATCTGCAATATTCAGTTCTCCGGAGGATACACAGGCTACTTTTGTTCCGCTTGCGTAAATAGCAGTTATTGGACTTCCGGTATCATATGAAGAAATGGTATTTCCGTTTGTGTCGTTTTTGTAAAGCACGCTGCCGCGCGCGGAAAAGATTTCACCGTAGGATGCACAGCAAACGGGGGTACTGCAGCGGCAGATGGGGGAGAAGATACCGCCGGAGAAGCTGTAAACAGTGCCGTCTGTTCCGCAGGTGTAATTTCCTGACATAATAAACCGCCCAGCCGGAACCGTCGTGCTGACTGTAATGCCCTGCAGCAGTGACATGCATTTTCCGTTTCCTGCTGCATAAAGCTCATTTCCGCATGAAAACAGTGCCTGCACGTCGAAGCCGGCGGATATTTTTTCTATAAGCTCGCCTGTATCGCTGAATTTGCGGATGAAGCGCCGCTCGCGGGAGTCCACTGCGTAAACGTTATAGTGTACATCTGCCGCAACAAGACCATCGGCAAGCTCGGTATCCGACAGGAAAATCGTCTGCGGATTTCTTCCTGACTTTGAAACAATAACCGGCTGGGAATTCATCTTTTCCGCCACAAGCACTACAAGCTCTCCGCTGACGGTAAAATACATCAGCTTTGTACTGCCTGTCATAACAGTCCGGGTGCTGTTGTTGGGATCCGTCAGCATAAGCCGGAATTCGTTTGTCCTGCATTGCAGAATGTAAAATCCACCTTGTCCGTCCGGAAGGTATTGTATTTTATCGTTTTCAGTTGCCTTCGCGGCAGCTGCTGTTATTGAAAATAATATAAACACAAGCAGTATGGCAGCCGCTGCTCTGAAAATACCTCGCATACCGTCCTCCGTTTGTACTTCCTTGAAATAATGTAAAACAGAAACAGCCGGAGAAATTATTCTCCGACTGTGTCAGAAATCCTGATTATCTCTTTTTCTTTCTGTTGGATTTTGCGGGAGCCTTAGCCGGAGCTTTTGCCGGAGCAGCAGGAGCTTCGCATTCCTTTTCAGCATCACCTGTGCATGCAATTGCTTTGTATACAAGAGCTGCCAAAACACCACCGACCAGCGGAGCTACGATGAATACCCATACATTGGTGAATGCATCGCCGCCTGCGAAAATAGCAGGACCAAAGCTTCTTGCGGGGTTAACGGAGGTACCGGTGAAGTGAATTCCGAAAATGTGGATAAGCGTAAGTGTAAGACCGATTACTATGCCTGCAACGGAACCGTTCTGAACCTTGGAGGTTACGCCGATGATGGCGAGCACGAATACAAACGTAAGGATGACCTCGATGAGGATCGACAGCCAGATGTTACCGTTGTAGATACCGTTTGTGCCAAGACCGCTTTCCTTGCCGAACAGAGCAAGAAGAACAGCGCCGCCTGCGATGCCGCCTATAAACTGAGCAGCAATGTAAGCGAAAAACTCCTTTACGGACATTTTTCCGCTGCAGAGCAGTCCGATGGAAACAGCCGGGTTAATGTGACAGCCCGAAACATTTCCAATGGAGTATGCCATTGCAACAATGACAAGTCCGAATGCGAGCGCCGTCATGAAATACGCCGCGTCAGCCTTTGCGCCGTTGCATCCCACAGCAACAGCAGTTCCGCAGCCGAAGAGTACCAGAACAAAGGTTCCGATGAACTCGGCTATGCATTTTTTCAGTAGTGCCATAATATGCACCTCCTTAATAATTTTGCCCTGAGGGCTTATAGCTTAGCCGCCGATATCGCCGGGCGGCAAAGAGCCGTAGGAAAACAAAAGCCGCATTATCTCAGGCTTCCGAGCATATCGTCCGCCCAGTTCACATAGGTCGGAACGCTTGCGAGCAGGAAGTTGTAGAAGGGATAACCGTCTACCAGCTCGTTTATGGGAGTACGGGAATAATCCGAGCTTCCGTCCGTCATATATTCGGACAGATCGCCCTTTGCAAGCAGGTTGAAAAACTGACCTGCGGCCTTATTGTATCTTCTCAGACGCAGCAGATATTTTTCGGATTCTGTAAGGTTATCCAGCTTGTAGTACATTACCGACAAAGACATAAGTACCAGCGGATCGTTATCCGGAAAGCGCTCGAAAAGCTCCATTGCGGATTTTTCATCCTCCAGAAAGGCATAGATGTTGAAAAGATAGAATCTGGCACCGGGAGTATCCTCTGCACAAAGCCTCAGCATATAGTTGCACATATCTGCAGCAGCTTTAAGCTTTCCGCATACGGTCAGAAGGCTTATGACCTCCTTCAGCAGAAGCAGATACTGCCTCGTTTCTGCCTTGTACCAGAATCTGCCCAGAACGTCGTTTTTGAAATATCCCTTCTGTTTCATGGATACAGATGCACGTCCTGTTATTTCCCGGAGTTTTTCAAGAAGCTCATCGGGTGTTTCAGAATTATGCTTTGCTATTATAATCTGAGCTGAAAGGTTTTCAGGCTCCATTTTGAGAGCTCGTTTTGCATATTCAACCGCAAGGCGCGGATCACTGGTGCTCCGGGCAAGACGCAGAAGCTCATCCGCACCGGCATTGGCCGATGGACTGAGGCTGTAGGTCGCCCTTCTTTCGGTATGGGTTTTGTTATAATGGTTAATAAAGCGTTCTATCAGCAGGTCACGTTCTTCTTCGGTGCCTGGTTGCTGACGTGCAAGGTACTCATGCAGCTGCACGTACAGTTCATCGTAGTTGTTATCCATTTGCTGACCTCCTTGTACGTTAATGTCATCAACCAAGTCTTGAGAGTGTTCTCATTAATAAGAAATTAAGCGTTTGTGCATCTCGTTAAGTCCGGCATAGCTTTTCTTTTTTGTTGCGGTGTAATAAATCAGCGCATGTAAATATCTGACTGACGACATGCATTCAGCGGGTAGCGACAGTTTGCCGCCGCATAAGGAAATTGTATCACAGATCAGATAATAAATCTATATTTCTGACAAAAATTTAATATATTTATTTAGTTTATACAGATATTGTGCTGTAAATTTTCTGCGCGTATATTGTAATTTATCACTTTAAAGCTTTTTACAATTAAAGTATTGACAAAACCCAGCGTTAGTGATATTATACAGATATCATATTCTTATCGGAGGAGAAAACGGCTATGATGGGTCACGGCTGCGCACGATACAGCGGATATTACTTTTCCGGTTCATGCAGGTATTTTGCATGGATATGTTTTGTGTGCGCTCCTGAGTGCAGTCGTTTTGCAAGCTGATATTGCTTATGACGTATTGACGGGGCTTTTCCTGAAAGCTCCGCTTTTTAATTTTATGGAGGTATAACATCATGATCATCGTTTTAAGACAAAACGCAACAAAGGAACAGCAGATTCTCTTCAAGGCCACTCTTGAAGAAAAATACAATGTAAATGTCAATACATGGGTCGGAACCGGCTCAACAGTGCTCGGACTTATCGGCGATACAACTCAGGTCGATGAGGACTGGGTAAATGCTCAGGAGATCGTTGAAAGCGTTCGACGCGTGCAGGAGCCGTACAAGAAGGCAAATCGCAAATTCCACCCCGATAATACTGTCATAGAGTTGCCCACAGGACAGCGCATCGGTGACGGCGGACTGTGTATTATGGCGGGTCCGTGCTCGGTCGAATGTGAAGAGCAGATAAACTATGTTGCCGAAAGAGTAAAGGCAGCCGGAGCAACCTTCCTTCGCGGCGGTGCCTTCAAGCCGAGAACCTCACCCTATGCATTTCAGGGACTTAAGGCTGAGGGTCTTGACCTTTTGAAGGGTGCAAGAAAAAAGACCGGTCTGCCGATAGTTACAGAGATCATGAGCGCTGCACATATAGATATGTTCGAAAGCGTTGATATTATCCAGGTTGGCGCACGCAATATGCAGAACTTTGAGCTATTAAAGCAGCTCGGCAAAACAAACAAGCCCATTCTTCTCAAAAGAGGCCTTGCCAATACAATTGAGGAATGGATCATGAGTGCCGAATACATTATGGCAGGCGGCAACGATAAGGTTATTCTCTGCGAGCGCGGAATACGCACATATGAAACAGCTACGAGAAATACACTTGACCTTTCTGCGGTTCCGGTTGTAAAGAAGCTTTCACATCTTCCTGTTATTGTAGATCCCAGCCATGCTACCGGCAAAAGCTCGCTTGTTGAGCCTATGGCTCTTGCGGCTGTTGCTGCAGGTGCCGACGGTCTTATGATCGAGGTGCACAACGATCCGAAGCGTGCTCTGTCCGATGGTGCGCAGTCGCTTACCCCGGAGCAGTTTGACGAGGTTGCAAGAAAGGTATTTGCACTTAAAAAGGCATACGACGATATAATGAAGGCATAAAGGAGGCAGACTGCATCTGCAGCAGCTTATGAATATTGTCATTTCCGGTCTTGGTATAATAGGCGGTTCATATGCAAAGGCGCTGAAAAAATACACGGACCATTACATCATTGGTATCAACCGCAGCGAACAGCCGCTGCAGCAGGCGCTGGAATGCGGTGCTATAGATAAGGCAGGCAGTCCGGAGGATCTGAAAACAGCGGATATGCTGATTCTCGGAACGTTTCCGGAGGCAGCGGTGCACTTTGTGGAGGAAAACGCTCATCTGATACCGTCCGGCTGCATAGTATGCGATACCTGCGGTATTAAATCCAGGATATGTCCTCAGCTGTCGGAGCTTGCTGCAAAGCATGGATTTACCTTTGTTGGCGTTCACCCGATGGCAGGCAAGGAGAAAAATGGATTTTCTGCATCTGAAGCGGATCTTTTTGTCGGGGCAAGCTGTATAATTGTTCCATGCGGTGCTGATGAGGACAAGGTTGAGATAGTTGCGAAGCTTGCGGAAAAAATAGGCTTTTCGCAGATTGTATATACGACTCCAGAAAATCACGACCGCATGATAGCATTTACCTCCCAGATACCGCATGTTATAGCGTGCGCATATGTGCAAAGTCCGTGCTGCCCGGTTCACAAGGGCTTTTCGGCAGGCAGCTACCGTGACGTTTCACGTGTTGCGCATATAAATGAAAAGCTGTGGGCGGAGCTGTTCACTGAAAACAGGACTGCGCTTCTGCAGGAAATAGACGTTCTCAGCGAAAAGCTTGCGGCTATAAGAACGGCTCTTGAAAACGACGACCGCGGAAAACTTGAGGAAATACTTGCAGAAAGCCGCAGGATAAAGGAGGAGCTCGGTGAATGAAAACAATAGATGTTAAAACAGGCAGAAGCTACAAAATATATATTGAGCGCGGAATAATAAACAATGCAGGCAGCTATATCCGCGAAATAACCGGCGCTGTCCGTGCAGCTGTTATCAGCGACAGTAATGTTGCCCCTCTCTATGCGCAGACGGTAATGTCTTCGCTGAGCGAAAACGGCTTTGAAACCTCGCTTTTTACCTTTCCGGCCGGAGAAGCTTCAAAAAGACTGTCTACGATTGAGGCTATGTACGATTTTCTCTGCGACAAGGGTATTACGAGAACGGATATCATCGTTGCGCTCGGCGGCGGCGTTACAGGTGATATGGCAGGCTTTGCTGCAGCGAGTTTCCTTCGCGGCATCGATTTTGTACAGATACCCACGAGCCTTCTGTCACAGGTAGATTCCTCTGTCGGCGGCAAAACCGGAGTTGACCTTGCTTACGGTAAGAACCTTGTAGGCGCATTCTGGCAGCCGTCGGTTGTACTGATTGATCCTGATACGCTTGAAACACTTCCTGATAAGTTTTTCCGCGACGGCATGGGCGAGGTCATAAAGTACGGCTGCATTCGTTCAGCGTCTCTTTTTGAAAAGCTTGAGCGTGAGGACGCGCGTGAAATAATCGATGAAATCATCTTTGAATGCGTTTCCATCAAGCGTGACGTTGTGGAGAATGACGAACGCGACACGGGAGAACGCGCAATTCTCAACTTCGGACACACCTTCGGTCATGCGATAGAAAAGCTCGGCGGCTACAGCGCAATAACACACGGCGAGGCTGTTTCCGTCGGTGCTCTTATCCTGACGAAAATTACAGAAGAAAAGGGTCTTACAGAAGCAGGCACGGCTCAGAGACTGCGCGCTCTGCTGGAAAAATACTCTCTTCCGACATCAGCAGAATACCCGCTTGCGGACATTGTTGCAGCAACGAGAGGCGATAAGAAAAGCAGCGGCAGGTCGCTCAGCTTTGTTTTTCTTGATAAAATCGGAAGCTGCTATATTAAAAAGCTGCCTGTGGAAGGTCTTTCTGAATATTTTGGTGCATAAAAAACCGGGCGGTCATTCGACTGCCCGGAATTTTTATTATTCGGCTTTCTCTGACTGCTCTTTTGCCTTCTGGCTTTCCTTCTGGAGCTTCAGATACTTCTTTTTCAGCTCTACTGAAAGGTAGGGCTTTATTTTTTCGAGTGTTGTATCGTTAGGGGAGAAGAGAAGAAGTGCCGGCTTGTGGCGGACCTTGTCGTGAATCTTTGCGTAGTATGTCAGACCGTCCTTTTCGTTTGCTGCAGCTCTGAGTACGAGGGGGAAGTCCTTGGGATTTACATTGCGCTCGTGAGACTCCGGGTCAAAATACAGTCCGATGTCGTCAATGGCTTTTACGTCGAAGGCAGTAACGTTCTTTCTTCTGCTGCGTCCCTTGATACGCTCTATGCGGAGTTCTCCGAGCACGAAGGTATATTCGTATTCAACGCCGGAGTTTTTGATAAGAAACCATATAAGCCATATTCCTATACCGAGCAGAAGCAGCGAAACAGGAACAAGCCAGTTGAAATAGATTGAAAGGTAAATGCTGAGAAAGATAGCCACCACAATTCCGACCATTGACATGATAAGTGTTGCGAGCATTTTGGAATTGAATTTTTTCTGGACTATCTGCTCATAATAGTTGTCCATAGTACCTACGTTCATGAGTTTTTCCATGGGTTTTTCTCCTTTATTATCAAATAATCATTTAATTGCACAAGAATTACGGCCAAAGCCGCAGCTTTTTTTGCAGATACACATAATTATAGCACACATTACAAAAATAATCAATAATTTTACAAGTACAGCACGTCAGCCTTTTTCCAGCGCACAGCCTGCGCTCCCGATTCGTGTCGGAGTACACCTTGAGGTACCTCCGCCGTCAATTCGCGGCAATCGCTGTGCTTACGCTCCGCTCTTATCGCGTACCATAAATTCACTGATCACGGTCACAGCTTGCAGTAGTACTAAGATATTAATTGTCTGTTTGCAGCGAAAGCTGGCCTGATTTGCACAGCCTGTTAATTCATGGTTAAAAGATATTCAAAAAAATATATCAACGTTCATCCAAAAAAACTGACCCCTTTGGGGTCAGCAGCTTCATCTGTTACGGTTTTTACTGTAAAAAAACACCGGGCTTACTATCATATGTATCTGACAAAAAAATGCGGCAGAGTGCGTCACGCTCCTCACAGCTTAGCTCACAGGGAACAGTGCCTGAAACCGTTTCGCTGTACTTTACGGAACCATCGTCAGAACATGTGCGGATAAGCTCACGCGGTGACATTTCTCTTCCGGTTGGTGCAAAAGGTATACTGTTATTTGTCTGCTTCAATTAAAACATCTCCATTCATCTATGATTATACAACATAATAAATCTTTTGACAACATTTTTCTACCGCAACCGGCGAGCCGCAGGCACCGATATGTGGCTTTGCCGCCGCGCGATGTCGCTAGTAATACTCGCTCTGAGCTCGCACTCAAAGTTTTATCGCCGCGTTTCGCATTTACCCCAGAATAATTTTACACTAACTACGGCAACAGCGCATTACCGGATTTTTTGTGAGCACTTTCCTTTAAACAGCACTGTTTAAGTGTATGAAATCCTGTATAGGAAAACACACCGTTTTGTATATCGGAGGCAATTTATTAACAACATACAAATATTGCTCCGGAAAATCTGTACTGAAATATATAAAGAATTTACTGACAATGACAAATATTATTGACACATTAACACAAATATCTTATAATAATATACATAAATACTATTCTGATGATATTTCTGAAAAAGCAGGAGGTGAAGAAATTGAGCGAATATATCAAGGTATCCGTCGATGAAATGAAAAGGGATGCACAGTCGCTCAGAGAACTTACAGAACGGCTGCCAAATGCCATATCGCAGCTCGAAGGTGCTCTGACAGAGCTTGCAGGCTGTTGGGAGGGTCCGGCAAGGAACGAATATCTGTATCAGATATCCACCGACATTCAGTACATGACGGAGCTTTATCGTTTTTTGTCCGAATATATCGGATGTATAGAGGAAGGCAGTCAGAAATACCTTTCGGGTGAGCAGGATGCTTATCTGACGGTAAACAGTATATAATTGAGGGTGAAAATAATGGACGGTATTACAATAAAAGTCACTACCGAAGAGCTTGTCCGTGCGTCGGACAATGTGGAAACCTTCATCGGAAATATGAGGGATATCTTCGGAGAAATAGATGCGGTCGTTTCGCGCTCCTCGTCGTACTGGGATGGCGACGGTCACAACTCACATATCGGCTCATACGAAAAAAGGCAGGAAAGGGTCATGACAGCGCTTGCGAGGTTCCAGGAAAACGCCGAGGACCTGAAAACCATTGCCGGAGTATATGAAAAAGCAGAGGACGAAAACGTCACGCAGGCACAAGCTCTGCCGACTGATATCATTTTGTAAGCAGGTGAAATAAAATGGATAATTCTACAATTTACATGAATTACAACGATACCCTGAGCAAGGCATCAGAGCTCCGCGAGCTTGCACAGCGCCTGCAGGATACAACGGCAAAACCGCTCGAGGAAACCGCCGATAATCTTGGCACTGTATGGACCGGAGACACCGCTGAGCTATACCGCCGTAAGCTGCAGAGACTGAGCAGCACATTTTCGAGCAGGGCAAACGTATTGAATGGTTTTGCAGGCGGACTGGAAAGCTCTGCAGAAAGACTGCGCAAGGTGGAGGAGCTGGCAATATCCCTGTTTAACAGGAACGGATCATAACGACTGACAGGAGTTTTGAATATGGAAGATATACTAAAGGATTACCTCCCGGATCGCCTGAAAAAGGCTAAGGCGCTCCTGGAGAAAAAATATAACGAAGAATTTGAAATAACTCAGTACGCAGGTCAGCAGATGATGGAGAGCTTCTATACTGTCAATGCAGCCGCCATGTCAGACGGTCTGCCGTTCAAGGCATATATAGACGTTGAGGGGGACGGCTTTTCTGACTGCTACGGCGCACGCAGACTTGCAATGAAATACTCGGATATTATTTCACGGAACCTTGACGCGGTTCACGGATATGTATATGTTTATTCCTCTACAGAGATCGACGATATACCCCTTTCCGGTGCAGATGTCAGCGTTAAGGAATTCAGCGAGCTTTACCCTGTAAAGAAAATGAACGTTAACGTATTTCTTTGCAGTGAGGATAAAAACGCAGAATCGCTGTATGAGACTTTCGGCAAGGCATTTGAGGGAATTGAGGATTTCTCCGGACTATTCAGCCTTTATATTGCAGACGAAAAAAAGCTTACTGATATACAGAATTATATCGAAACCAACACAGGTCTGTACTACGATTTCAAGGAAATGACAGACGACTGCAAGGCTTTTAACTGCTCCTACAAAAACGGAAGGCTTCAGCTGGCAAAAGACGATTTTGTCGCGAAGGCAGGTGAGCTATTATGAGTGAACACGTTTATTCAGACGGACAGATGCTGATGGCAACTCAGGTTGCATATATGGATGTACCGGAGGGAATGACTGTCGGCGAATATGCCGATTATGTCATAAGCACCGTAGAAGCGGCAGGCGGCAAAGATAACGTAAACGCAAAGCTGCGCGCACAGTACGACACAGTTACAGGAATGACCAAGCTAAGCGAAAACACCGGCTGTACAGACTGGAAAAACTGGACAGTTGTTGACAGCTGTGACCACAATAACGGCAGCGGCCTGTACGGCTGTCTTATCAGCACAGGCGACGGCAATGCCATTGTCGGATTCCGCGGCAGCGAAAGCTTTGATACCATGCAAAGCATAAAGGACTGGGGCGTAGCTGATGTTGGCATGCTGAACAGTCAGCTTACCCAGCAGCAGCTTGAAGCGTCGGAGTACACGCGCAGGATATGGGAAAAGTACGGCAGCCGATACAATTCATTCAGCTTTACCGGTCATTCGCTCGGCGGCAACCTTGCAGAGCATGCAACGATCACAGCTCCTGCAGCAATGCGTGGACGTATAGATCATACAATAAGCTTTGACGGTCCCGGTTATTCACAGGAATACCTTGCAGATCACCTTCTGGATATCAAGGCATCCAAAGATAAAATATCACATTATGCCTGGAGCTGGGTCGGAGCAATAATGACACAGCCGGGCGGTATTGACGATAGGGTGATATATGCCGATCAGGCCAAGAGAAAAGATGATCCGACTTATAAGGTTTTTGGAATAGATACCGGAGTCAAGGAAAGCCTTCTCTGGACGCATCACCCGAACAACGTTCACTTTGAAAACGGAAATGTTGTCAATATGACTGAGGATATCATTAAAGAAGATGAATCCGTAAGGGAAAACCTTGCTTTCATGCAGCTTTCACATAATATTACCGTCACCGCGGACAGAGACAGCACCACTATGCTGATGTACATGATACCGATTGTGGGTCCGATATATGCCGGCATAGATGCATATAACCGCATATCCTCCGCGCGGCGCTCCGGCAGAGAGCATATGGAAAGATCGTTCAACGATTTCAAGGATCTTATCAACAGCATACTGAACAACATATACCGGCAGACTCACCTGCCGACTGTTTCTGGCAATTTTGAAATAAACGTTCCGAGGGCACACGCCATCGGCAATGACATTGACAATATGGGACGTCAGACACGCGAAATCATAGGAGAAATCGAACGAATACAGCGCTCGCTGAAATTCGATTCACTGTCCGGAGCATATTATAAATCACAGCTGTGGTTTATGTGCAACAGACTTAGCCGCGACGCACTGGGTCTTGACAAGGCTGCTGCAGCTATTCAGACCTGCAGCATAACATACAGCCGCGCAGATGCAGCGGTAAGCGAAGGTTACATATAAAACATACCTATACAAAACAGACCGGACGGCCCACGCAGAGCTGTCCGGTCTGTGATTTTATATGCGCTCAGATTCCATCATCCTCAACAAACTGTTTGATATCGCGGAAAACCTCATCATATTTGATATCGCTCAGCAGCTCATGGCGGCAGCCTTCGTAAAGCTTCATCTGAACGTTTGCTCCGAGGTCATTGAGCATATCAGTAACCTGTTTTACACCTTCTCCGTAATTTCCGACGGGATCCTCCGAACCGGAGATAATCAGTATCGGCTTTTCCTTGTTGATTCTCTCAAACCAGGTTTTCCTGTTTGCTTCAATGCTGAGTCTGACAAGATCCTCCATCGCACTGATTGTAAAATGGTGCTGACACATGGGATCGTTTATAAATGAATTCTGCACATCTATATTATTGCACAGCCATGCATAGTCGGTTTCACCCTCAAAGTGTTTGTTGTAGTCGCCAAAGGTAAGCTGCTCTATTTTATCCGATACAAAATATCCGCCCTTGGCACGCTTTACGGCACGTATCGCTGAAACACCTGCAACAGCAACGCTGTTCGGACCGCCGGTACCCATAACAATAAGCTTGTCCTGAAAATCAAAATGCGCTGCTGCTATACGTACAATGAATGAACCCATGCTATGTCCGAGAAGAATGTAGGGCAGATCTTCGCCGTACTGTTTTTTAACTGATCTTCCGAATACGGCAACATCGTTTACAAGATATTTCCAGCCGCTATTCGGTGCAATATAGCCATAGTTGCCGTTTTCCTCTGCGGTTCTGCCGTGGCCGAGGTGATCATAGCCGAATACTATATAGCCCTGCTCCGCCATATCCTTCATGAAACGATCGTATCTGCCTATATGCTCACGCATGCCGTGTACAACATGGAAAATACCCTTTACTTCGCCCTCAGGGATATATACGATACCTGAAAGCGCGTGTTTGCCGTCCGAAGAAAGGACTTTTTTTCTGATAGTCTTTATGTTCATTTTTCTACCTCCATTTTTTCTTATTTTGATATCTGAGCCGCCGCAACTGCCTTGCGCCAGCCTTCAAGTTTATTCTTTCGTTCTTCCTCATCAAGTGACGGCTCGAACCTTCCGCCCTCGCGGCACAGTGAAAGCAGCTCCGCTCTGTCCTTCCAGAATCCGACTGCAAGCCCGGCAAGAAAAGCTGCTCCCATTGCGGTAGCCTCTCCGGTTGAAAGACGAATTACAGCTGTATCGGATATATCCGCCTGAAACTGCATAAGAAAGTTGTTCGACGCAGCGCCTCCGTCCACTCTGAGCGAGGTGAGCGGTGTATCGGTATCCTGACGCATTGCGGAAAGAAGATCCTGCGTCTGGTACGCTATTGATTCAAGTGAAGCGCGGATAATATGGTTCAGGTTCGTGCCCCTCGTCAGACCCGTAATAGTACCCCTGGCGTTCATATCCCAGTACGGTGCGCCAAGCCCTGCAAACGCCGGGACCACATATACTCCCTGTGAGCTTTCGACCTTTGTTGCGAAATACTCACTGTCACGGAAATCGTGTATCATTCCAAGCTCATCGCGCAGCCACTGTATTACGGCACCTCCGACAAACACGCTGCCCTCCAGGGCATATTCCTGCGCGCGCCCTTTTTCGGTAGCGGCGGCAGTTGTGATAAGTCCGCATTTGCTTTCGACCGGCTTGTTTCCGGTCTGCTGCAGAAGGAAGCAGCCTGTGCCGTATGTATTCTTTGCATCTCCTGCAAAGAAGCATCCCTGACCGAACAGTGCCGCCTGCTGGTCGCCTGCCATACCGCAGACCGGCAAAGCCGCGCCCATAACGGTCACATAACCGTATATTTCGCTGCTGCTGCGTATTTCCGGCAGCATACACCGAGGAATATCAAGAAGTGCAAGCATTTCCTCGTCCCATTCACCGGTTTTAAGGTTGCAGAGCATTGTCCGCGAAGCATTTGTGCGGTCGGTTGCATGCACCTTTCCATGCGTAAGCTTCCACAGAAGCCACGTATCTATATTGCCGAATAGCAGCTCACCGTTTTCGGCTCGCTGTCTTGCACCATCTACATTATCGAGTATCCACCGGATCTTCGTACCGCTGAAATACGCATCGGGGCGAAGGCCTGTTATTTTCTGTATCTTATGCGAAAGTCCTTTTTCTATAAGCTCCTCGCACATCGGCGCGGTTCTGCGGCACTGCCACACTATGGCGTTATATACCGGCTTTCCGGTAGCCTTTTCCCACACAACCGTAGTTTCACGCTGATTTGTTATACCAATTCCGGCGATCTCCTCAGGATCGATTCCGCTTTTTGCAATACATTCCGTCATCACGGCGTACTGATTAGCATAGATTTCCATCGGGTCATGCTCAACCCATCCCGGTTTCGGATAATACTGAGTGAATTCATGCTGAGCCATAGCGATGATATCTGCATTTTTATCAAAAAGAATAGCTCTGACGCTGGTTGTACCTTCATCGAGAGCAAGGATGTATTTTTTCATCAGCCTCACCTCACCTTTATATTATATAACAAACAGCCGACTATGGTAAACACCATTTGTGTGGCGTGACATACAAAAATCTTATCTCTAATTTATATATTTTGACGATACACAACTTTTTCCGGAATTGCAACCGGTTATCTGCTATAATTACGTAACAATAAACACAGGACAAATAATACTTCCCGCCGGATAATGCAAAACGCAATCAGCTTCCGGCAAGCCTGAAATAGAGCGACAGTGTACGTTGACATTACAGGAGAAATGGAGTACAATAATCATATATATCCTTTTGAGAAAGGCGAGTATTTATGAAGGATTATCTCAGAAGAACCTGGGCGCAGGTTGATGTTGATGCACTGCGCCATAACTTCCGCTGTATACGCAGCACTGTCAGCAAGGACAGCGATATTATGTGCGTTATAAAAGCCGACGGCTACGGCCACGGCGCGGTATTCCTTGCAAAATTATATGAAAGCATGGGCGCTGCACGATTCGCAGTGTCAAATATAGAGGAAGCAATGCAGCTTCGCGAAAACGGGATAACACTGCCGATTCTCATCCTCGGCTTTACTCCGGCAGAGCTTGCAGAGGAGCTTGCAAACAATAATATTTCTCAGGCGGTATTCTCTACCGAATATGCACAGGAGCTCAGCAT
>ONAX01000045.1 GCA_900315875.1 uncultured Eubacteriales bacterium
TCTGCTGAAAAGAAAATACGACGAAAATATATCCTTTCTAACCCAGTCGATCATGTACCAGAGCTACGATGTGAACATATCATATTACGCTCTTTCACTCTGGGCTTCTCAGGCAATCGATAAATGGTTTATCCCGCTTTACCGCGCGATGTGCCGTGAGATTGTGAAATCGGATATTCTCTACTGCGACAATGTCTGCCTCAGAAACTATGATCTCAGGTTGTTTCCGTACAGCGGTGATAACCGTTATCTGTGGGTCTATCATACAGACACCGCAGCGAAAACGCCGATGGTTCTGTACAGCTTCTGCGATAGCAGCGAAAGCAGACATTCGTCAGCTTTCCTGCGAGGCTTTAGCGGAACGGTAGTAGCTGATAAGTTTTCATCTTACAAACCGTCGGACGGTGGAATGAGCATAGCCGGAAGCTGGTCTATGGTCAAAATGCTTTTCGTGGAGGCAAATGATCTTCTTGTGCCGGGCGTTCAGTCAGAGGTTCCGTCCTTCAGGGCAATAAAGTGCTGCAACAAACTGTATCAGATTGAAGCCGGAATAGATGAATTCGACCCCGATATCAGAACCGAGGTAAGAAAGAGGAACAGTATTCCTGTAATAAACGAGCTTGAAAAGCTTATTGCTGATACTGATATACTTGAAAAGGATAAAACTCTGCGCAGTGAATTTGCACAGGCATGTGTGTATTTTCTGCAGCACGAGGAGGAATTCACAAGATATACAGAGGACGGCAGGCTTAAAATTGACAATACCTGCGCAAAGGAAAAACTTCTTCCTTTTGTGGGAATGAAGGGAAGAAAGCTTGTCTGTCTTGGTTCTTCTCTTGAAAGGGAGGCTGCAATCTACAGCATTATTGAAAGCGCAAAGCTGTGCGGCCTTGAAGCCGACAGGTACCTTTGCTTCTGCATGAAAAATATGTCAAATCCTGCTCCGGGAATAAAAATTTCCGATATGTTTCCATGGAATGCACCGGGAGAATGCAGGGAAGAATTTTCTGATAATAGTGACGTCTGATGAATGCATCACTTTTTTGTTTGTTGCTGTTATTTTTAGAAATAATTACCAAATATAGTGGTTAGATATATCTAATTCCAATAAAAAACAGTTTAAAAAGTCAAAAAATTTATATAAAATCCTTGTAATTAATTCTATTTTGCTGTATAATGTATATGGTTTCATATAGTGAAATTTAATACATGATGGGAGGAATATCCTATGGCAGAAAATTCCCTGTCTTTTAAGGGGACAAAGGCTCAGGAAGAGGAGCTCATGGCTGTTATCGCCAAGAACAAAGATCTTCCCGGAGCACTCTTGCCTGTACTTCATGAGGCTCAGGAGATATACGGTTATCTCCCGATCGAGGTTCAGCAGATGGTAGCTGACGGTCTCGGCATTTCCCTCAGCGAGGTATTCGGCGTAGCAACATTTTATTCAAGGTTCAGCCTTAATCCGAAAGGCAAACACCAGATCAGCATCTGTCTCGGAACTGCTTGCTATGTAAAGGGTTCTGACAAGATTCTTGAGAAGGTTGAAGAAAAGCTCGGTATCAAGAGCGGTGAATGCACCCCCGACGGTCTTTTCTCAATCGATTCATGCCGCTGCGTCGGCGCGTGCGGACTTGCACCTGTTATGATGATCGGTGAAGAGGTTTATGGTAAGCTTACCCCGAAGGAAGTCGGAGCAATTCTCGACAAGTACATAAACGAGGAAGGGGGCAAGCAGTAATGACTATTGAAGAACTTAATAAGATCAAAAAAGAATACGAAGAACTCGTAATGGTCAGAAAGGTCGTTAAGGAGCAGGGCGAGGAAATGGCTAAGCATACCGGATACCGTAAGCAGGTGCTTGTATGCGGCGGTACAGGTTGTACCTCATCCGGCAGCAAAAAGGTTATCGCTGCTCTCGAAAAGGCTCTTAAGGACAACGGTATCGAGGACGAGATTCTCGTAGTAAGAACAGGCTGCTTCGGTCTGTGCTCACTCGGTCCGATCATGATTGTTTATCCGGAAGGCTGCTTCTATTCACAGGCTACTCCCGAGGGTGTAGAAAGAATAGTTAAAGAGCATCTCAAGGAAGGCAATGTTGTAAAGGAGCTTCTTTACAAGGAAACCGTACATGAGGACGGTTCTATCATTTCACTTTCAGAAACTAATTTCTACAAAAAGCAGATGAGAATAGCTCTCAGAAACTGCGGTGTTATCGATCCTGAAAACATCAAGGAGTACATTGCTCTTGACGGTTATCAGGCTCTCTATAAGGCTCTTACTTCTATGACTCCTGATCAGGTTATTCAGGAAGTTCTCGATTCCGGTCTTCGTGGCAGAGGCGGCGGCGGATTCCCCACAGGTCTTAAGTGGAAGTTCGCTAAAGGCTCTGAGGGTCCGATCAAGTATGTTGCCTGTAACGCTGACGAAGGCGACCCCGGCGCATTCATGGACAGATCGATCCTTGAGGGCGACCCGCAGTGTATCATCGAGGCTATGGCTATTGCAGCTTATGCTATCGGTGCAAGCAGAGGCTTTGTATATGTTCGTGCAGAGTACCCGATCGCTGTTCAGAGACTCCAGATCGCTATTGAGCAGGCTAAGGAGTTTGGCTTCCTCGGAGAGAACATCTTCGGCACAGGCTTTAATTTCGATATGGAGATCAGACTCGGCGCAGGCGCATTCGTTTGCGGTGAAGAGACAGCTCTTATGACTTCTATCGAAGGTAACCGTGGTGAGCCCCGTCCCCGTCCGCCGTTCCCGGCAGTCAAGGGTCTTTTCGGCAAGCCCACAGTTCTTAATAACGTTGAAACATACGCTAATATCGCTCAGATTATTTATAAGGGCGCAGATTGGTATTCTTCTATCGGTACAGAGAAGAGCAGAGGTACTAAGGTATTCGCTCTCGGCGGCAAGATCACAAACGTAGGTCTTGTTGAAATTCCGATGGGTACAACTCTCCGCGAGATCATCGAGGAAATCGGCGGCGGTATCCCGAACGGCAAGAAGTTCAAGGCTGCACAGACCGGCGGTCCTTCCGGCGGATGTATCCCGGCAGAGCATATCGATACTCCGATCGACTATGACGGACTTATCGCTATCGGCTCAATGATGGGTTCGGGCGGTATGATCATCCTCGACGAGGATACCTGTATGGTAGATATCGCTAAGTTCTACCTCGAGTTCACGGTTGATGAGAGCTGCGGTAAGTGTACTCCCTGCCGTGTAGGTACAAGAAAGCTTCTCCAGTACCTCGACAAGATCACAAAGGGTCAGGGCGAGATGGAGGATCTTGAGAAGATCGATGAGCTTGCTAAGCACATGCAGAAGTCTTCTCTCTGTGCTCTCGGTCAGACAGCTCCGAACCCGATTCTTTCTACAATGAAGTTCTTCAAGGACGAGTATGTTGCTCATATCCAGGATAAGACATGTCCTGCGGGCGTATGTAAGTCCCTCATCAGATATGAGATTATTGCTGATAAATGTAAGGGCTGTACTCTTTGCGCAAGAAACTGCCCTGTTAAGGCTATTACCGGAACAGTCAAGCAGCCTCACGTTATTGATTCCACAAAGTGTATCAAGTGCGGCGTCTGCATGAGCAACTGTAAGTTCGGCGCTATCATAACGAAATAAGGAGGGGATAATTCATGGAAACAGTTAATCTGAAAATAAATAATATCCCTGTTGAAGTACCGAAGGGCTATACAATTCTCCAGGCTGCAAAGGCTGCTAACATCGAGATCCCGACTTTGTGCTACCTCAAGGATATCAACTGCATCGGTGCATGCCGTGTATGTATGGTAGAAGCTAAGGATAAGAATGACAGACCGATGAGAGGTCTCCTCGCTGCCTGTGTTTATCCTGTAGAGGAAGGCATGCAGGTTTTCACAAATACTCCTGCTGTCATAAAGTCAAGAAAGACTACCATCGAGCTGCTCCTTTCTACTCACCAGAAAAAGTGTCTTTCCTGCGTACGCAGCAACAACTGTGAGCTCCAGAAGCTTGCTCTTGAGTATGGCTGTGATGAGGACAGATTCACATCCGAGGACGCTATCTACGAGATAGACGAGCAGTCACCCTATATCGTTCGTAACAACAACAAGTGCGTAAACTGCATGCGCTGCGTTGCTGCATGTAAGAACGTTCAGACCGTTTCTGTTATCGGCGCTATCAGAAGAGGCTACCAGGTACATGTCGGCAGCCCGTTTGATAAGAGCCTTAATGATTCTCCGTGTGTAGGCTGCGGTCAGTGTATCGTAAGCTGTCCTGTCGGCGCACTTACAGAAAAGAGCGACGAGGACCGAGTATGGGACGCTATCAACGATCCCGAGAAGGTTGTTATGTTCTTTACAGCTCCTTCCATCAAGGCTACTCTCGGCGAGAGCTTTGATCTCCCGATCGGCACAAATGTAGAGGGCAAGATGCCTGCTGCTATCCGTCGTCTCGGCGAGGGCGTAAAGGCTTATAACATGGATTTCACTGCTGACCTCACCATCATGGAAGAGGCGAACGAGCTTATCCAGAGAATAACCACCGGCGGTACTCTCCCGATGTTTACATCCTGCTGCCCCGGTTGGGTTAAGTTTGTAGAGCATTATTACCCTGACTTCATCCCGAACCTTTCAACCTGCAAATCTCCGCAGGCTATGTTCGGCGCAGTTCTCAAGGGTTACTATGCACAGAAGACAGGAATTGACCCGAACAAGATGTTCGTTGTCAGCGTAATTCCCTGTACTGCTAAGAAGTTCGAGTGCACTCGTCCTCAGCTCCGCTCAGGCGATGGCGATTATGACGATGTTGATGTAGCACTCACAACAAGAGAGCTTGCAAGAATGATAAAGCGAGCTCATATCGATTTTGCTGATCTTCAGGACGAGGATTATGATCTCCCGTTCGATAAGGCATCCGGCGGCGGCGTTATCTTCGGCGCAACAGGCGGCGTTCTCGAAGCTGCTCTCAGAACAGCAGCAAGAACTCTCGACGGCGACTTCAAGAAGATCGACTTCGAAGAGGTAAGAGGACCTGAAGCTATCCGTGAGGTAACTTACGAAGTAGCAGGTATTCCTGTAAAGGTTGCTGTAACATCCGGTCTTGGCAATGCAAGAAAGATTCTTGAGAAGATTAAGAAGGGCGAGGCAGATTATCAGATGGTAGAGATTATGGCGTGTCCCGGCGGTTGTATCAACGGCGGCGGTCAGCCTCTCCAGAGCGACAGCGTAAGAAATTATGTTGACTATAAGGCTCTGCGCAGTAAGGCACTCTATGATCAGGATAAGACCAGCGCATTCAGATGCAGTGACGAAAGCCCCGTTTGTAAGATGGTTTATGACGAGTTCTTTGAGGCTCCCGGTAAGGAGAAGGCTCATAAGTATCTGCATACCTCTTATGTTGAAAGAGGCAATAAGATGAACTAAGCTTAGGCTACAAGTCAGGCGCTCGAATTTCGGGCGTCTGATTTTTTAAAAATCAAGATAATAATATCTGATTTTTGTTTATTCCTACAATGTTTCGGATGAAATATGGCTTTAATACGGCATTTTATACACCGGACATGTATTTTTGATGTATTTTTATCCAAAAAAGATGATAATTCTTGAAGTTATTGATAATATCCTACAAGGTGCTGTGCGAGGATATATTCACACTTCAATTTTAGAGAGAAAAGCTCACGCTTTTCCCGAAAACAGCCGAAAAATATTATTGACAAGTTTTTAACAAATTATTATAATATAAATGTAATCATTGGTAATGGTTACTATCTGAGAAAAAATGAAACGATACGGAGGAACAACGACTATGGCTAATGTAAACGAAGTCGAAGTTAAAACAGCAGGTCTTGTTGAAGATCTTGACAGCTTCAACGCTAAACTTGCTCAGGTCAGGGAGGCACAGAAGGTTTTCTCTACCTATACACAGGAGCAGGTCGATAAGATATTCAAAGCTGCTGCTATTGCTGCCAATCAGGCACGTATTCCGCTGGCAAAGATGGCTGTTGAAGAAACAGGAATGGGTGTTGCCGAGGATAAGGTTATCAAGAATCATTATGCAAGCGAATATATCTACAATAAATATAAGGATACAAAGACCTGCGGCGTTATTGAATATGACAGCGCGTTCGGTCTGAAGAAAGTTGCAGAGCCTATCGGTGTTATCGGTGCAGTTATCCCGACAACCAACCCGACTTCTACTGCTATCTTCAAGGCTCTTATCTGCCTGAAGACCAGAAACGGTATTATCATCAGTCCCCATCCGCGTGCTAAGAAGTCAACTATTGCTGCTGCAAAGATCGTTCTTGACGCTGCAGTTGCTGCAGGTGCACCGGAGAACATCATCGGCTGGATTGATGTTCCGTCTCTTGAGCTTACCAATGAGCTTATGAGAAATGCTGATACTATACTCGCAACAGGCGGTCCCGGCATGGTTAAGGCTGCATATTCCTCAGGCAAGCCCGCACTCGGCGTTGGTGCCGGCAATACTCCTGTTATAATTGACAGCACTGCCGATATCCGAGTTGCTGTAAGCTCCATCATTCACTCCAAGACATTTGATAACGGTATGATCTGCGCATCAGAGCAGAGCGTAACTGTTCTTTCAGATATTTATGATGAGGTAAAGAATGAGTTTGCTGCAAGAGGCTGCTACTTCCTGAAGGACGACGAACTTGAAAAGGTCAGAAAGACTATCATTATCAACGGCGCACTCAATGCAAAGATCGTTGGTCAGAAGGCTCATACCATCGCAGCACTTGCCGGCGTTGAGGTTCCCGAGTCAACAAAGATTCTCATCGGTGAGGTTGAGTCCGTTGATATCAGCGAAGAATTCGCACATGAAAAGCTTTCTCCGGTTCTTGCAATGTACAAGGCAGAAACATTCGACGAGGCTCTCCAGAAGGCTGCACAGCTTGTTGCAGACGGCGGCTACGGCCATACATCTTCTCTCTATATCCATCCGGCACAGACAGAGAAGATCGAAAAGCACTATAATGCTATGAAGACCTGCCGTATACTTATCAATACTCCGTCCTCACACGGCGGTATCGGCGACCTTTATAACTTTGCTATGACTCCTTCACTTACCCTCGGCTGCGGCTCATGGGGCGGCAACTCCGTATCTGAAAATGTCGGCGTAAAGCATCTTCTTAACATCAAGCAGGTTGCTGAGCGCAGAGAAAATATGCTCTGGTTCCGCACTCCTGAGAAGGTTTACTTCAAGAAGGGCTGCATGCCTGTTGCTCTTGACGAGCTTGGCACAGTAATGGGCAAGAAAAAGGCATTCATCGTAACAGACTCATTCCTCTATAAGAATGGTTATGTAAAGCCCATCGAGGATAAACTCGACGAAATGGGAATTCAGCATACATGCTTCTACGACGTACAGCCCGATCCGACCCTTGCTTCTGCAAAGGAAGGCGCAAAGGCTATGTCGCTGTTCGAGCCGGACTGCATTATCGCTCTCGGCGGCGGTTCTGCAATGGATGCCGGTAAGATCATGTGGGTTCTCTATGAGCATCCCGAAGCTGATTTCATGGACATGGCTATGTGCTTCATGGATATCAGAAAGAGAATCTACACATTCCCGAAGATGGGCGAGAAGGCTTATTTCATCGCTATCCCGACTTCTTCAGGTACAGGTTCAGAGGTTACTCCCTTCGCCGTTATTACAGACGAAAAGACACATATCAAATATCCGCTTGCTGACTATCAGCTTCTCCCGAATATGGCTATCATCGATGCAGATAACATGATGAACCAGCCCAAGGGTCTGACAAGCGCTTCAGGTATCGACGCTCTTGTTCATGCTCTCGAAGCATATGCGTCCATCATGGCTACTCCGTATACAGATGGTCTTGCTCTTCAGGCTATGAAGACAATATTCACATATCTGCCTTCTGCTTATGAAAATGGCGCAAACGATCCTATTGCTCGTGAAAAAATGGCAGATGCTTCAACAATGGCAGGTATGGCATTTGCAAATGCATTCCTCGGTGTTTGTCATTCTATGGCACATAAGCTCGGCGCTTATCACCACATTCCTCACGGAATAGCGAATGCACTGCTGCTGTCATATGTAATGCGCTTCAATGCTGAGCCTGTTCCGCCGAAGATGGGTACCTTCTCTCAGTATGCATTCCCGCACACACTCGAAAGATACTGCGAATGCGCACACTTCTGCGGCGTTTGCGGCAAGGATGACAACGAGACACTCGAGCTCTTTATCCAGAAGATCGAACAGCTCAAGGATGTCTGCGGCATCAAGAAGACAATTGCCGATTACGGTGTAAAGGAAGAGGACTTCCTTGCTTCTCTCGATGAAATGGTAGAGAATGCGTTCAACGATCAGTGCACAGGTGCTAACCCGAGATATCCGCTCTTTGCAGAGATCAGATATATGTTCCTGCAGGCATATTACGGCGACAACATCCCTGCTGAGCTTGTAAAATAATTATCCGATATCCTGCTCCGGCTGCTTTGTCGGGGCAGGATGACGATGTTTTTCCTGGAGGTCATATGTACTGGTTAAGAACACCTCAGAAAGTATATTTTAAAAAGGGTTGCATGTTCCTTGCTCTTGATGAGCTTAAAACAGAATACGGCTGTAAGAGAGTACTTATCGTAACGGATACCGGACTGTACAAAAATTTTGCAGTCAATGCCGTTGAGAAGAAGCTGTCTGCGCTTGGAATAATGCATTCATGCTACTTTGCACTCGGAAATAAAGTCGATCTTTCTGCTGTAAAGGATGGTGCTAAGGCTGCGTCCCTTTTTGAGCCTGATGCTATAGTTGCAGTCGGCGGCAAGGGTGTAATAAGTGCGTCAAAGCTTATCCGTGTGCTTTACGCCTGCCCGGAAGCTGATATTGCCAGGCTTTCCGAAAGCTTCGGGGATATCACATCCCGCGACACAGTTTTCCCTCAGATGCAGAAAAAGATACTTCTTGTTGCGATTCCGACAAACTCGGGCAGCGGTTGCGAAATGTCACCCTTTGCTGTTGTAAACGACGGGGAAGATAAGTACCAGATCGCCGATTATTCCATTATGCCGGATGTCGCTGTAATTGATGCGGATTTTTCCATGAATTCTTCGCAGACAGAAACTGCATCGTGTGCTGCAATGATTCTTTCTCATGCTCTCGAAAGCTATTTTTCCGACAGAGCAACCACATATACAGACGGTTTTGCTATTAAGGCGATTGCCCTGGTTATGCAGTATCTGCCTTCAGCCTACGAAAATGGCTCAGGTGATCCTGTGGCAAGAGAAAAGCTTGCCGAAGCCTCTGCTATGTCAGGCATAGCATTTGCAAATGCAGGCAATCTGCATGGAGTCAGCTTTGAAAGCGCTTGCTCATTCTGTGCTGTGCGCGGTTTTATTTCTGCAATGCGTGACGTTAAGGGAGCTGACCTTGACAGGGTTCAGGAGCTTAATAAAGTTCTCGGCACAGACAATGCTGCAGATAAGCTTGAAGCACTGCTCAATGCCTGCAGAGATGAGTGATTATTAGTTTTTTCTCAGATATCATTACCGAAAAGCTTTGGCGGTACGGCGGTACATTTGATGTACTGCCGTTTTCCGCATATTTACCATATTTCAATTTCGAACGGGGTAATTTGAATGAGCTATGTGATAGAAAAATGTACTCTTTGCCCGAGACAGTGCTCGGCGAGGCGTGATGAACAATCCGGTTCAGGCTTTTGCGGGGCGGAAAGTCTGCCGCGCGTCTGCCGCATTGCTCCGCATATGTGGGAGGAGCCTTGCATCAGCGGAACACGCGGTTCAGGTACTATTTTCTTTTCAGGTTGTACATTAAGGTGTGTTTTCTGTCAGAATTATGAAATCAGCAGAAATATTACCGGAAAGCAGATGACTCCATCGTCTCTTGCGGATGCCTTTCGCAGGCTTGAAGAATCCGGAGTTCATAATATCAACCTTGTCAGCCCTACGCCTTATATTGACAGCATAATCGAAGCTTTTTCTCTGTATCGTCCTTCAATACCCGTGGTATATAATACCGGCGGCTATGAAAGAGCAGAAACTATACGCCGCCTGGACGGAATAGTTGATATCTATCTGCCTGATATGAAATATATCCGTTCTGAACTTTCCGGAAAATACAGCAAGGCAGGGGACTATTTTGAATATGCCGATGCTGCCCTCCATGAGATGGTTCGTCAGACCGGAAAACCTGTTTTCAACGATGACGGCATGATGCTGCGCGGAACGATAGTTCGTCACCTCATTCTGCCGCAGAATACCCGCAATTCTATTGATGTCCTGAATTATCTCAGCGAGAACTTCGGTGACAGAATTCTCGTCAGTCTTATGGGTCAGTATACACCCGTTGCGAATGCTGCAGATTATCCCGAAATTAACAGGCGCATAACTGCGAGGGAATACGATAAGGTTCTGTCGCACCTTGAGCAGCTTGAGCTTGACGGCTTTGCACAGCAGCTCGGTTCTGCAAAGAAAGAATATATTCCCGATTTTGACCTCGAAAGAGACTGAGATTGTTTACTCAGAGCGTATTTCAATAACTGATTTTTTTGCAATATTTTCCGTGGTCTGATAGGTTACCGTTAAAGTATATCCGTCATCTGTTTCACGGAATTCTTCGCTTTCACTCTCAACAGTTGTGAATTTCTGTCCTTCGAGAAAAAATCTGTATATTGCTGCTCTCTTTTTGAGAATTTCTCCGGCTTTTGCTGCATCTGCAGCAAGGTCGGAGCTGTTTTTTTCATAATACCGTTCATGTGTGACATAAACAGGCAGGGGGAAGCCGAGCAGCTGCAGCTTCTGATATGTTCTGCTGTAAAAACAATCTCCTGGCGGCGCAGTTGAAAGCGAAAGCGGTACAGTCAGTCCGAAAATGCTTGCGCTTGTTTTTTCGGAAATCAACCTTCCTGCCGACTGCCCTGTGCTGCTTTTCGGAAGAAAGAAATTCATGCAGTGTGATGTTTCTGCAATTACTTCCGCGTCGCTGTCACTGAGCTCGCTGCTGCCGTCTGTTAGTGCATTTATCCCACTGACAAGCAGCTGACCCTGTCGCACGCCCTCGCCGGCCTGAACGACCGCTTGACCGCTTCTGACGCTTAGCTTGACTATCTTTCCGTCCGCAGCCGCAAGAAGATTGCTGACCGTTTTTGTTTTGTCTTTTTTTGAAACGGAATCGATCTCCGTTTTCGGACTAATCTCAACTACAGCATTAGTACCGTCTACATTAATGCTCAGCCAGCTGATGCGACCGTCACGTATAAGCATGTTCCTTTCAATACGGCTGACAGTGTCGTAGTCGTAGCGTGCACCCTCAAAAAGGCCGAGCTCACGCAGTTCGTTACGAATTTCATACTCACTGAGCCGTATTGGACAGTTGACGTCTATATTCCATATATAACCTGACATGAAAACGCAGAATACACTGCCGAGCACCAGCCCTGCGAGCAGTCCTGTTCTGCTTTTGTATCGCCGTGCAATTGCCGGCAGACCGTGTTCGGTGCATACTGATATTTCATTTCCGCTCTTTGCCGCAAGAGATATAACGAGCTTCATATCGGATAGTCTGGCTGAAGCACTTATGCATCCGTTTTCTCCCTTTGTATTCCACAGAGCAACACCGTTTTTCGACGCAAGATTCAAAAACCGTTCCGGAAAGCGCCCCGTAACCGCAAAATTGCAGTATCCGCCGAGAATTCGCAGCAGAAATAGAATTACCATAGCTACCTCACATAATGTATTCTATTGATGTGATAAAACCCACGATACAAAGATCATATTCATTCATGCATCGTATCTTCAGTCCACGACCGGAAAAGGCTACAATATAGCTTCCGGTACTTATTTTAACCGTGTTTTCGTCGTAATGAACTATACCGCGGCTTCCCTCAAAAATAACCTCACGGTTGGAGCAGATATTCATCCGCACACGGCTGTGCTGTTCAATAAGCCTTGATGCTGCAGTGTCCCTGTGCTGCTTTTTGCCCATACTGATCACCTGTATACTCTATGCCGCAGTTCTGTAAAAAATCACCGCTGCATATGCTTTAGTGGTGATAGTATGGTTATGAGCAGGAAGATACAGGAAATTATTTGTGCAGCCGCGGGAATAGCGGTTTTAGGAATTCTGATTATTTATCCGGGATATTCTGCAGACGGTGTCAAGGATGGCATCGCCTGCTGCACCGATATGCTTATTCCGTCATTATTTCCATATATGGTACTCAGCTCTTTTCTTATGCGCACCGGTGCCGCAGAAAGAATCGGCAGATTTCTCGGAATGCCGATAGGCAGCGCTGCGTTTCTTCCGCACGAATGTGCGGCGGCAGTTCTGCTCTCTCTTATCGGCGGCTTTCCTGTCGGAGCAAAATGTGTTTTTCTTTTGTATGAACGACGTGTTATTAACGAATATCAGGCACGACGAATGATGTATTACTGTGTCTGTCCCGGGCCGGCATTTATGATTACTGCGATAGGGTGCCTGCTTATTGGTTCGCCTGCTTCAGGAGTACTTCTATATGTCAGCCAACTGATCTCGGCACTTATAATAATGTTCGTAACCGGATTATACGCAAGAAAAACTGAAAAAAAGATACATTCCTGTGAAATACGTTCCGATATAAAAACAGTATCAATTGCGGATTCCTTTATTCTCAGCGTAAGGGATGGAGCAGGGGCAGCGGCTTCAATGTGCGCAATGGTGCTCGTTTTTTCTATGTTTATCGGAGTTTTCGAAAAAACCGGTTTGATGAGCATTATCAGCAGCAAACTTTCATCAGCCGGTGTTCCGGGGTGGCTCACATGCTTTATTCCCGGTTTACTTGAGGTCAGTCTTGCAAGCAAAGCAGTTCACGACAGTACAGCAGCACTATGGGTCTATTCGGCTGTTGTCGGTTTTGGCGGACTGTGTGTTCATTTCCAGATCCTGTCAATATCATCCGGAATCAGGCTCAAATTCGGTCGTTTCATTCTTGCGAGAGTAGTAAACGCAGTTCTATCCTCATTTATTACTATAGTTTTGTGTGCACTTTTTCCTGTATCTGTGCCTGCAGCGGCAATTGCCGGTGGCTATGAATTCGAGCTGTCTGCGTTCTCTTTTGTCGGGTCTGTCGTATTGCTGCTTTTAAGTGCAGCATTTCTTCTGAGCTTCAGAGTAAAAAAATCAGGGCCTGTTTAACTGACAGACCCTGAAATGCTTGTGATTATTCAATTATTCGGTTCTGAGTGCGATTACCGGATCCTTCCTTGAAGCTGCTGCTGCAGGGATAAGTCCGCCGATCATAGTTATTATTGTGCTGATCAGGATAAGACCCAGCGCCGGAAGCGGCGGTACAAATGCTATAAGCGTACCCTCTTCAATGAACTGAGAGATAATAATATTCATCGGTATGCAGAGGATACATGCCGTAAGAATACCTATCAAACCTGAAAGCAGTCCGATAATAAACGTTTCTGCATTGAATACCTGAGAAATATTCGCCTTTGAAGCACCGAGAGCGCGGAGAATACCGATTTCCTTTGTACGTTCCAGTACTGAAATGTGGGTTATGATACCGATCATAATACAGGAAACAACAAGCGAAATAGATACAAACGAGATTAGTACCAGAGAAATACCGAATACAATCTGAGCAATGCTGTTTGTTATTTCTTCAATCATATCGTAATAATATATCTGATTTTTGGGGCTTGCCTGTTCGTTGTATTTTTGCAGAAGCTTCATTATCTGCTGTTTTCCATCAAAAGTATCAGGGTAAATAGTGATTTCAGACGGATTATCAAATGAGGAATAGCCGATATACTGAAGCGCTTCTTCAAGAGTGGTGGGATTGAAATTGAATGTATTGAACGTATACATTTCAACCAGACTGTTATCTGAAACTGAATTCAGGAAAAGATCAAGCTGTTCTTTGACATTTCCGTCAGCTATTGTGAGTTCACCTACACCGCTCATTGCAGAAGATATTCCGATATTTGTAAGGATTTCCGTGATTTTTTCCTCGGGCAGTGAATCAATGTATTTTCTGATGGCTGCAGCCTGATCTGATTTTGCTACGTTGAACGGGAAGCCGTTCAGAACACAGGTGTTCACATCTTCGAGCTGAGCTTTTACAACGTCTGCTTCGCTGGTACAGTTTATAATCCTGTCTGTAAGCTTGTAGCAGTAACCGAGGGGATGAAGATCATACGAACCGCTGAATACCGATGAAACATTATTGTTGTCAGAGATCGGCTTGATAATTCCGCTGATTTTCATTTCAAAGCCGTATTTCTTGATAAGATCCTTTATTTCTTCGTTTGAATCCTCTATGAAATCATAGTAGCCGCTTTTGTTTTTAACGAAACGGTACGCAGAGGGCAGTACAGTAAATTTCTTGCTGCAAAGCTCCTCATAGCTGAAAGCTGCCTCTTTACCGCTTGTTGCAAGATCAGGATTTTTGACGATATTTCTGTATTCGTCTAAAGTCAGGAATCCGAGCTTTACGAGAGTACTTGCATCAAAAGTACCGTCATTTTCCGTAATAAGTACGAATTCATCGTCATTTTCAGGCCAGCTGCCGTAGATCATTTCATATCCTTCTTTTGCTTTTCTGGATATTGTATTGTTGTCACGTCCCTTTGGCAGCTCAGTAAAATTCTGTTCATAAGCCGTAGTAATACCAAAGCTGGATTCGACCTGCGAAGAGGTGTTTACTATATTGCCGTCCTTGTCATTTGTATAAACATAAAAAAGAGTATTGTATGTATAAACTACCGAGCCGGTGCCGACATATTCGTCCATGTTGTTTGCAGGATCCTCAAAGAAATTCTTAAGAGCGCCGAGGTTGTTCTGTTTTATTTCCGGCATGTAGTTGGTCTCGCTTTCATTCTGTTCTGATACTGAAGCCGTAACTTTACCGTCAATCGAAACAGATTCAGTAACTTGTTCAGATGAACCACTCCAATCAATACTGCTGTAATCGTATGTGGCTGCTTGAATGGTTATCGGATAGCTTTCTATAGCATCTCTCTGCAGGGCTATTGTGTAATCGCTGACACCCTGGGAAAGTGCAAGAATAAGCGCAATTCCTATGATGCCGATAGAACCTGCAACTGAGGTAATGATTGTACGGGCAGTTTTGGTACGGAGATTATTAAAGCTGAGTGCCAGTGACGTCATAAAGCTCATTTTGGATTTCCCGGGCTTTGATTTTGCCGCTGGAGCAGTCCTGGGTTCCTCTGCCTGAGCTGCTTTTGCCTGTTCCTCCGTTTTTTCATCCGGAGCCTCAGTCTCTGTTTTATTATCCGTAGCCCCGGATTCTGTCTTCTCAGCCGGAGCCGAGGTTTCGGTTTTTTCCTCTGTGTTTTCAGCGGGAGCTTCAGATTCTGTCTTATCAGCAGAAACTTCTGATTCGACCTTTTCCTCTGTATTTTCAACCGGATTTGTTTCTTCTGCCTTTTCTTCGCTCTGCACCTCAGATGAATCATCCGGTACTATCGGATTGGTATCTCCGATAATCTTTCCGTCGCGCAGGCGTACAATTCTTGTGGAATACTGTTCTGCAAGCTCTGTGTTATGAGTTACCATAACCACAAGCTTTGTTTCTGCAACCTTTTTAAGCAGCTCCATAACCTGAATACCGGTTTCCGTATCGAGCGCGCCTGTAGGTTCATCGGCAAGAACAATTTTCGGGTCATTTACAAGTGCTCTCGCAATTGCAACTCTCTGCATCTGACCGCCCGAAAGCTGGTTCGGACGCTTGTGCATGTGTTCTTCAAGTCCGACATCACGCAGTGCCTGTTCAGCACGCTGTCTTCTTTCTTTTTTCTTGATTCCACCGATAGTCAATGCAAGTTCAACATTTGCGAGGATCGACTGATGGGGGATAAGGTTATAGCTCTGGAATACAAATCCGATGCTGTGGTTTCTGTATGCATCCCAGTTTCTGGAATTGTATTGCTTCGTGGAAATACCGTCAATGACCATATCTCCGCTGTCATAACGGTCAAGGCCGCCTATAATGTTAAGCAGTGTTGTCTTGCCCGAACCCGACGGACCAAGAATGGAAACGAATTCGTTATCGCGAAGGGTTAGCGTAACATCGTTAAGAGCCTTCTGAACAAGATCGCCGGTTTTATACTGTTTAATGATGTTGTATAGCTGCAGCATTTTTACCTCCTGGAATAATAAAAATCAGAAAACTGTCACATCCAGTCTACTACATTATTGCTGAAAAGTCAAACACAACGTACTTGGTCTGACGATTTAAGCGGACTGATTATATCAAGTAAGCTTAATTGAAATAATGAAAATTCTGATTTGATTAGTATGTCAAATAAATAATTTTATCAGAAAATACTGTCGTATTCCGGCATGAAGGCGAATAGAATATACTGAAGGAGTTGGTTTTTATGTGCGGAATTGCAGGCTGGTATGATAAAAACGTGGAAATGAGGGATGCGCGCTCTATTCTTTCCGCAATGTCAGAGGCGCTTCGACGCAGAGGTCCTGATGACGACGGCATTTATACCTGCGGCGAAATAGCCCTTGTTCACCGCAGGCTTGCCGTTATCGATATTGAAAACGGACGCCAGCCGATGACAAGAAAGGCAAGAGGGCATGACTTTACAATTGTTTACAACGGTGAGCTTTATAATACCGAAGAGCTGCGGCAGGAACTTGTCGGGCGCGGATGCATTTTTGAAACGCGCAGCGATACTGAGGTTGTGCTGCAGTCGTATATAACCTACGGCGAATCCTGCTGCGAAAAACTTAACGGTATTTTCGCATTTGCTGTGTGGGACAGTGAACAGCATAACCTGTTCCTTGCTAGGGACAGTGTTGGAGTAAAGCCGCTGTTTTTCAGCCTTTACCGTGAAGGTCTGGTTTTCGCATCAGAGCTTCCGACTCTCCTGAAAAATCCTATGGTTCTTCCTCGGGTTGACGAGCAGGGCCTTTCAGAGCTTTTCCTCATTGGCCCGGGCAGAACGTCAGGTCAGGGAGTACTCAGGTATTTGACGGTTCTGCAATACGCCGCCGCAGGTATTTTGAGCTTACCGCACATGAATACGAACTGGACGAAAAGCAGACTATATCAAAGCTCAGGGAGCTTGTTGTTGATTCCGTCCGTCGTCAGCTTGTGTCCGACGTTCCGCTGTTCTGTTTCCTGTCCGGCGGTCTTGATTCAAGTATTATCTGCCATATTGCCGCAGAGCATAATAAACAGCTCGGACTTGCACCGATCGATACCTATAGTGTCGATTACGACGGAAACGATAAGTATTTTCAGAAAAGCCTTTTCCAGCCGACCCCTGACAGTGAATTCATCGGCATAATGCAGGAGCATACTCATTCGGTGCACCACAGCGTAATAATAAACAACTACGAGCTTTACGATGCCCTGACCGCTGCTGTGGATGCAAGAGGACTTCCCGGAATGACAGATGTCGATTCCTCACTTCTGATTTTCTGCCGGAGTATAAAAAGAGATTTTACTGTTGGACTGTCCGGTGAATGTGCTGACGAGCTATTTGCAGGCTATCCGTGGTATCATAACCGTGAAATACTGTTTGAGGATACATTCCCGTGGTCTCGCTCGCTTGGTATCCGGCGGAGTATTCTGAAAAACGGTTTTCTGCCGGATGGGGAAGAATATGTCATCTCACGATATCTTGATACCTGTCGCAATACTCCAAAGCTCAGTACCGATTCTCCGCTTGACTCAAGAATGAGGGAAATGTTTGCCCTGAACTTCTACTGGTTCATGCAAACGCTGCTTGACAGAAAGGATCGTATGTCAATGTACAGCGGACTTGAGGTTCGTGTGCCGTTTTGCGACAAACGTATAGTTGATCTTGCCTTCAATATGCCGTGGAATATCAAAGCTCTCGGGGGACGGGAAAAGGGTATTATGCGCGCTGCTTTCCGCGGACTGCTTCCGGACAGTATTATCGACAGAAAGAAAAGCCCCTATCCCAAAACCCATAATCCGCTTTATTTCAGGCTTTGCGCAGAGGGTGCAAGGAAGGCTATATATGACAGAAGCTCTGTTCTGTATGATATCTGGGACAGGGAAGGTATTGAGAAAATAATCGCAGACCCCGAAAGCATTTCCTCGCCGTGGTATGGCCAGCTAATGCGTGCTCCGCAGATACTGGCTTATATTATTCAGCTTGATTACTGGTTCAGAAAATATAAAATATCGATCGTATAACAGAAAACTCCCTGTCTTACCGATAAGGCAAGACAGGGAGAATATTATTCTTTTCTTCGTATTCTGAATCCGGTAACAATAAGAGCACCGCCCGAAATAATCAGAGGAATCAGTGCATACCATGCAAATTCGTCTCCGGTGGGGACAGTCGTATTGTCATCACATCCGGATTCATCCTGCGAAGGTAAGGGCTCAGGTTCTTCACTTTCTTCCTGTGATTCTCCCAATACGAAAGCAATTACCTGTGTGCTGCCGGCTTTTGCTGTACTTGAGCAAAAAAGCGGGAGAGTAAAGCAGAAAAGGCCAAAGATTGTGAAAAACAGACATAAGCCCTTTTTTATTCTATTTTTCATCAGATCAGCCCTTTACAGACTTACTTTTTTTCAACAGCGCTGTAGAATACCATATATCCGCTGTAATCGCCTACAATGTCAGAAAGGGTATAATTGTTATTCCAAAGCTGAGCCTCGTTGATAACGAGTGTGCCGTCTACACGGTCGTCAACAGCTGTAAAGCCGGCAAGATAGTAACCGGCAGCCTTTGTCATCGGATTTGCATTGATGCTGACAGCTTCGCGAACCTGTGCTTTAGGAACATCAAAAACCTGATACTTGAATTTGATATTGCTGTTGCTTACATTAGCAATGTAGAAATTCTGGTCATCATTTACGCTGGCATTCTGATCCTTTACATAGACGGAAATCTGCTCATCTGCACCAAGATTCGATACTTCGTCAAGAGATACTGCATATTCAGCAGTTTTGTAGCTGTCAGTACCGCTTGTCTCAGGTCTTGAGAGAGGTTCAAAGGTGACTTTGTCAGGAATAGTAATCTTGTAAGTGACATTACCGGTAGTTGAACCGCTGATGTGAGCTTGTACCTCGGTTTTGCCGTCAGCCTGGCTGTTTGTAAGAGATGCTGCTGAAACAGACAGAGCTGATACAGATACCATAGCAGCTGCAAGTGCCAGGGTGATGATTTTCTTTGATTTCATTTTATTACTTCCTTTCGGATTATTTATATCAAGGCAATGCCTTAATTGACAATCAGTTGGAATCCGGATTCAGCCGAATTCAGCGGTGTATGTTCTTCATCAAGCATAACGCATTGAAAATATACTTCAGCATCATACGTGCCCTTCGGGAGCGTCTTTTCCAGCGGTATTTCTTCCAGCCCCTGTCCTGGTTTTAAAACAGGAGAGGTATAAAGCACAGTTCCGTCGCCAAGCCTGACAGTAGCAATAAAGCCAACACTGTTCTCTTTAGGATTTCCTACGCTGAGCTTGAGCGATGTGTCACCCTCGTTCATTTCGGCTCTGGAATAGCCGGGTATCTGGATTCCTTTTTGCTGCTCACCGTTGCTGTCTGCAGTAGAGCTTACGTCAGGATCCCAGCTGTCAGTTATTACGCCGACAACTCCCTTGCTTGGTTTATTTTCTTCATTTTTACCGGAGCCAAGTATCATTATAACTGAAACAGTAGCTCCGGCAATAATAATTAGTATGAGAATAATAATTATTATCCGCTGAATAGTGTTTGTCTTTTTATTATCCACCTGATATTCTCCTTCTGGATATCGGTACGCAGCGTAGTATGTAAAGCTTTTTTCAATGCGTTGAGTATGAAATATTATTTTTGAAGCTTCTGTGCATGAAACTATAATCCAATGATAATTATACTCAAAAAAAGTCATTAATTCAAGCGTTTTGGGACGAATGGTCATTTTTAGGGACGAATGGCTGGCACATTCTCTCTGAAATGTATTATAATATTAATCAGATGAGAGGGTGTGATGACATATTATACCCGCATTATTATTCTGTAATAATTCTTCAGCTAGCCGGAAGCGGCAGTGCAGACGCAGCCTCCGGTCGGTAATCGGTGGATTATGTCACGATGACCATCGCCGTAGCTGTTTGCTGTGCGGAATCGTATTCCGAATTGCACCCTCTGCATCTGTTTTTTTGCAAATCTGGTTGATTTGACAGACTAAAAATGGTAAAATTTAATTGTAATGTTTTCCGTTTGCAGAAATAGTCTGGAGAATTAATATGAAAATTGCTATAATAGATGATAATAATCAGGAGCAGCTAAGGCTTAAGCAACATATTTTCGATTGGTCACAGCAATGCGGTATTGCTGTTTCTGTCGAAATCTTTGACAGCGGCGAGGAATTCATGCGTGGTTTCACATCGGACCGGTTTGATATTGTTTTTATGGATATCATAATGAACGGTCAGAGCGGCATTGAAACTGCCAGATCGCTGCGCAAGGTAAGCCTTGTCACGCTTCTGATATTCATTACTTCCAGCTCGGAATTTATGTCGGCGGCTTTTCCATGCCATGCATTTGACTACGTTATAAAGCCGTATACCGGTGAGAGGATATCAGAGGTACTGAATGAGGCGCGTCGCTCAGTCGGAAGTGTCGGCGAGGTGATAGAGATAGCGTCTGAAAAGTTCATGCTCTACGAGTTATTCTACGCTTATTCCGATTCGAATTACTGCGATATTTTCACAGCTTCCTCACTGCATAAGGTGCGTATATCCTTTAAAGAGCTTTCTGACATTCTTTCTGCATATCCCGGCTTTATGGTAGTGAGCAGGGGAGTAATCGTGAATTTTGATAATACCTCTCATATCAGCGGATTTGACTGTATAATGACAAACGGCGACAGGGTTCCGGTAAGCCGCAGAAAAATAAAGGAAACAGAACAGGCTTTCATGAACAGACAGTTCAGCAGATTACTTTCGGAAGGAAAATGACATGAATACAACTGAACTATTATTGTATTTCTGGGATTATGCCATCATATTTCCGGCGGAGATTTTGTGTGTTCTGCCGGTTATGAGGCACTCAATAATTAAACCTAAAATATTCATGCCTGTTTTGTCTGCTGTGTTGATTGTTGTAGCTTTTCTTCTGGCAATTTTGCGTGCGTCAACAGGCCTTGACCCGAATATTCCGCTTCTTCTGGCAGTGATACCTTCATTAGTGGTTTATTTTTTTGCATTTGATGTCAAAAAAATCAAGCTGTGGTACATTTTTATATCAACGGTTGCGTTTTTTTCATTCGGAGGACTCGCAACACATTATATAGAAGCTGTAGTTGATTCGTCTGACGCAGTGTATGTAGCCTTTTCAGTGAAATGGATCATTTCTCTGCTGTTTCTTGCGGCGGAAATGGTTTTTCTCAAGCAGCTTCGTTGGTTTCTTGATAACGAAAATGTCAATACAACCTGGAAATTTATATGGATAGTACCGCTGCTTGTTACCATATTCAACTTTATTCTGATTCCTTCCGATTATGCAAATGTCAGAGTCGGCCGTGCATTTTTTCTGTACATAATCTATGAGATCACACTGATAATCTTTTTTATTATCATTCTTGTTATGCAGTATGCAATTGCCCGTGCTATTACAAATAAAGCGGAAGCGGAGCAAAATGCTCACCTGCTCGGATTGCAGGCAGCACAGTACGAAAACCTGAAAAAATATATGGACAGCTCGGCTCAGATGCGCCATGATTTCGTGTTTATGGCGAAAACAGCGCAGTATCTTGCTGCAGAGGAAGAAACAGAAAAGCTCAGGCAGCTTCTAAGTGATTACGGTGCCGGCATCGATAAGAATTCTGCCCCGGACCGGTACTGCGAACATGTTGCCCTCAGTGCGATTACCGCCTACTATGCCGATCAGGCGAGATCGGATAATATCCGTTTTACAGTCAGGCTGAATGTTGCCCGGAATATAGTTATTTCCGATCACGAGCTTTGTTCCATTGTTGGAAATATCCTCGATAATGCTCTGGATGCAGCCTCTCAGGTGAAAAGTCCGGACCGGGAGATCCTTTTTGTGGCTGATACAAAGCCGAACGGTGATCTTTACATAGCTGTTTCAAATCCATACAGCGGCACAATAAAGGAAAAAAACGGAAAATTCAGCACAACCAAGGCAGGCGGACATGGGATAGGACTGGAGTCGGTCAGGGCGATTGTGCGAAAAAATAACGGTTATTCAAATTTCAGGTATGATGATAATACCTTCTATTCCGAAATAATGTTAAGGCAGGTATAATAATGGAGAGTTTCCTGGTATTATTTGTAATTATCATCTCGATAGTATGTGTGCTGGGTTTTTTTAATGAAAAAGTCACGAAGCTTACATATGAGATTTCTCTTATGCTGTTTTCTGTTGTGATCGGCGTAATTATGCTTGTCACTGTAACTCTTGCAAAGGGAACGGACGTCGGAGCTGTTCTTGAAAAGGCAAATTTTCTGAATATCGAAGGCTTCCTTGTTGATGGTGTTCTGTGCTTCATGCTTTTTGCAGGGGCATGTCATATGAAGCTTGCGGATTTCAAGACATTTTCGCGTCAGATATCTGTGCTCGCATTTGTTTGTACACTGCTTGGCGCAGCTTTTTATGGACTTCTGTTCTACGGTGCGTCAGTTTTGTTCGGACTTAATATTTCCCTTCCGGTCTGCCTTATGTTCGGCAGCATAGTTGCGCCGACTGATCCTATTGCGGCAACAGGAATCCTCGGAAAGTTCGGTCTTCCGAAAAATATTTCGTTTCTCATTCAGGGGGAATCCCTGTTTAACGACGGCGTAGGTGTTGCTCTTTTCGTGTGCTTTTCCGGACTTGCAACAGCAAGCTCATCCGCAGGATTTTTTAGCGTAATGATCAAGGAAATTCTCGGAGCAGTTGTTGTGGGTGTAGTCGTTACTCTGCTTTGCTTCCTGATGTACCGCTTCACAAAAAGCAATACCCTTGGAATTCTGGTCAGCCTTATGACAGTTTCGCTTTCATATGTGCTTTGCGAGTGGCTTGGGTTTTCCGGAGCGATTGCCTCTGTGGTATGCGGAATTCTGTTTTCTTCTCTCAGGTCCCGATTTTGCGAGAAGGATGACCCCGAAAAGGTGCATAATTTTGATTCCTTCTGGGAAACACTGGATGTTTTGCTGAATTCGATTCTGTATGTCATGCTCGGACTGACATTCGTGCATATTCTGCAGATGCAGCATGTAATCCTGCTTTCACTTACCGCGATTGCTGCAAACTTTATCGCACGAAGCTGCAGCCTTTCGGTTTCTTCCTTGTTTATCGGCAAGATTCCGGATGGCTATGACAAATTCAATTTCATTAAGCTTCTTACATGGGGAGGTTTGCGCGGCGGATTGTCTGTTGCACTTGCGATAAGCACGAAGGAAATGATTCCCGAAAACATCTATTATATCATCCTTGGCGGTACTTATGCGATTGTGTTCTTTACGACGGTCGTGCAGGGACTTACGATGAAGCCCGTTTATCGCAGAATAGACCGCTCGGTTACCCGTAAAAAAGCAAAAACATAAATCGTTAATTCCAAGCATTTCAGAGTATGTAAAGTGCGCATCCGGTTGTGTTTTGAATAGTGCTGAATTATTAGATACCAAAATAAAAAGTCGGTGAACAAATATTCACCGGCTTTTTTGCGCTTAAAATGCTGTTATCTGTTTTTACCTTTCCGGAAGTTCTTCGCTTTCTCGGACAGTTCCTGAAGCTCTTCCCTGGAAAGCTCGGGAAGATGCTCAAGCTCGTCTATGAATTTCCTTGAGCTTTCGCTTGCTCTTATTCTGGCAATGTCTGTAAAGAAGCTTGTTATTACTGCCGTGAAAACAGAAATAACGCCAATGGAATAAATCGATAGTATGACAGTAATGATTCGCCCCACGATGGTCACGGCAGCAAAATCTCCGTATCCGATGGATGTTGCCGAGGCAAAGCAGAACCAGAGGCTGTCTGCGTAGTCCTTTATTCCCGGCTCAAAAAGCCAGATGGGAATTGCAGAAATAAAGAACCACAGAATATATCCGGCAAATATCTTGGTTGCGCCTGTTGTTTTGAAAGTATTCATCAGTATCCGAAGGGTCTGTCTTTTACTCATGATTATTCTCCTTCAGCATTGCCTGCCGTATCAGATCCGCCTGTTTTTCTCATTCTTTCAAATTCTGCTTCGTCAATTATTGTAATTCCGAGAGTCTGAGCCTTGGTAAGCTTGCTGCCGGCTTCCTCTCCGGCAAGTACAAAGTCTGTCTTTTTTGAAACGCTGCCCGAAACCTTTCCTCCGAGATCTTCTATTATTGCAGCAGCCTCCTGCCTTTTATAATTCGGCAGGGTACCGGTAATTACAAAGGTTTTTCCGGCAAACGGACTTCCTGTGTTGTCACGCTTTTCCGTCAGGTTTCTGGTATTAAGACCCAGCTCTTTTATTTCCTCAAGAACCCTTTTTGTCTTATCGAGCGCAAAGTAGCTCTGAACACTTTTTGCCATGATTTCTCCGAACCCGTCGATAGATACGATATCCTCATAATCCGCCGAAGCTATTTCGTCAAGGGTACGCAGCTTGTCGCACAGAAGCTTTGCTGTACTCTGACCGATATGACGTATGCCGAGCGCAAAAACAAGCCTGTAAAGGTCATTGCTTTTTGATTTTTCTATTGCTGCTATCAGATTGTCTGCGGATTTATCCTTTTTGTTGTCAAGCGAGAGTATGTCATCCCGTTTCAGTCTGTAAAGGTCAAAAGGAGAATGAACAAGCTCTTTTTCAGCGAGAGCATACAGGACCTTTTCGCCCAGTCCGTCAATGTCCATTGCATCGCGTGAAACAAAGTGTATCATGTGACGCATAAGCTGAGCCGGACATTCAGTGTTTGTGCAGCGCAGTGCTGCTTCGCCCTCGTCGCGGACGACCTGTCCTCCGCATGACGGGCAAATCCTCGGCAATTGGTATGGAACAGCGCCTTCCTTGTGGCTTTGAACGGAAACTACCTCAGGAATTATCTCTCCGGCCTTTCGCAGAATGACAGTATCGCCGATGCGGATATCCTTTTCTCTGATAAAATCCTCGTTATGAAGGGTTGCGCGGCTGACAGTAGTTCCGGCAAGGGTGATGGGGGCAAAAATTGCAGTAGGTGTCAGAACACCTGTTCTGCCGACGTTGATTTCAATGTCAAGCAGCTCGGTCGGTTTTTCCTCCGGCGGATATTTGTATGCTTCAGCCCATCTCGGAAATTTTGCAGTGCTTCCGAGAGCTGTCCGCCCTGCAAGGTCGTCGAGCTTTACAACAGCACCGTCAATCTGGAAGGACAGCTCGCCTCGTTTTGAACCAAGCTCTTCGATCTTGTCTATCACTTCATCCGCAGTGCTGCAGGTATAGTAAAACGGGAGCGTTGTAAAGCCCAGAGATTTAAGAAGCCCGAGCGACTGACTGTGGCTTGTTATTTCCTCGCCCTCTATCTGCTGGATGTTGAATACAAAAATATCAAGCTGCCTTTGCTTTGTTATTGCAGCATTTTTCTGACGCAGAGAGCCGGCTGCGGCATTTCTCGGGTTTTTAAAGGTCTTTTCTCCGTTTTCCTCCTGGCGTTTTGTCAGTGTCTCAAAGCTTTCAATGGACATATAAACCTCGCCCCTGACTTCAAGGTAGGGTACAGGGCGCGTAAGTCTCATTGGAAGTGAGCGTATTGTTTTAAGATTATCGGTAATATCCTCGCCGACAGCACCGTCGCCTCTTGTTGATCCTCTGACGAAAATACCGTCACGGTACTCAGCCGAAACGGAAAGACCATCTATTTTCGGCTCAACGGTATATACCGGCGCTTCGATTGTTTCCCTGATACGACGATCGAATTCGCGTATTTCCTCATGTGAAAAGCTGTCGTGCAGGCTTTCCATCGGTACTGTATGAACTACGGGTGAGAATTTTTCCGCAGCCTCGCCGCCAACGCGGTTTGTCGGAGAATCTGCAGAGGCAAGCTCCGGATGCTCTGCTTCAATCTGCTCCAGCTCGCGCAGCATCATGTCATATTCATAGTCGCTGATCTCAGGCGAATCCATATTGTAGTACCGGTTGTTGTGGTAGTTTATCTGCTCGCGAAGCTGCTGTGCTCTTGAGCTTATTTCGCTGATGTCCATTATTAATCAGTCCTCCGTTGATTATTGTTATCCGACTGTCTGGGCAAAGCCTACGATCAGCGGCATTGTGATAACACTCAGAAGTGTTGATAGTGTGACAAGGTTTACCGAAAGCTCGGCGTCATTGTCAAATTTAGCTGCAAACATGGTAGTTGCAGCGGCGGCAGGAGCCGAAGCTGCAATAACGCATGCGATAAGCGGCGAGCCGCGCATGCCGCAGACCATCATTCCGCCGAAGGCAAGCATCGGAATAACGACAAGCCTGAACAGAACGCATATAAAGCTCTTGCCGTTTTTGAAAGCCTGTGAGAGTTTTGATTTTGACAGGTAATAGCCTATTACCATCATCGGCAGGGGAGTATTCAGGTTAGCTATGAATCCTATCGGTTTAGTAATGATTTCCGGAACCGGTACGACATATCACGTCCGCTTCCGCTCGAGAGCCATACTCCGAAGGTCCACATTACGACATTGAAAACTACAATGTATACAGCCCCGAAGAATACGCCGTCCGAACCGAGCAGTGCCTGCTGCATCGGCAGCGACATGTATCCGCAGTTTGAGAAGATCAGCGCAAAACGGTAGACCCTTTCTTTCTGAGGCACCTTGTCGTGGAATACCAGCATTGCAACCGCTATTGTTACGGCATGTATTGCAAGCGCCGCCGCAGCACTTGAAAGAAGTCCGCCAAGCATTGCCGCATCAAATGGGCGAATGAAATTCTGCACTATTACGCAGGGGCTGACAATGTAAAGCACAATATCAGTTATTGCTTTGACGGCCTTGTCGTTCAGCATTTTTGTCTTTCCGCAAAGGAAACCGAGAGCTATCAGTATGAAAAGCTCCAGCACCTGTGTTCCGACGGTTATGAAATTATCAAACATATTTTTCCTTTTTCCTTTGTGATTACATTCTGTAATTATAGTCTGTCTTTAAAATCCTTGTAACTGAACTGTCTTAAAAGCTCAGTTGAGCCGTCGCCGTGAAGCAGATAAATCGATGGCAGCGGCATGCCGTTGAAGGTATTGTTCTTAACGGTCGTATACATTGCCATATCAGTAAATATCAGCCTGTCGCCAATGTTTAGCACCTTGTCGAAGGAATAATCACCTATGACATCGCCTGCAAGGCAGGTGGGCGCTCCGAGACGGTAGGTATATTGTTTTTCGTCCGGCAGACCCGAACCTATGATAAACGGCCTGTATGGCATTTCCAGTACATCCGGCATATGACATGCTGCAGAGGTGTCAACAATTGCAAGCTCCATGCCGTTTTTCGTTATGTCAAGAACAGTGCAGACAAGATATCCTGCATCAACGGCAACTGCTTCGCCCGGTTCGATGTATATTTCAAGGTCATATTTTTCTTTTATCCTGCGTATGCACAAAATCAGCTTGTCAACATCGTAATCCGGTTTTGTGATATGGTGACCTCCGCCGAAATTCAGCCATTTCATTCCCGGAAGATATTTCCCGAATTTTTCTTCGACAACAGCAAGTGTTCTTTCGAGAGTATCCGCACCCTGCTCGCACATGGTGTGAAAATGCAGACCTGATATTCCGGAGATTTCGTCCTCCTCGAAATTTTCGAGAGTTATACCGAGCCTTGAATTTGCAAAGCATGGGTTATAGATGTCGGTTTCTATTTCGCTGTATTCCGGATTTATCCTCAAACCAAATGAAACGTTACCATGCTGCAGCGCTTTGCTGCGGAAATGCTTCCATTGGGAAATAGAATTGAACACAATGTGGTCGCAGATGTCAAGCAGCTCGTCCATGTCCTCATCCTTGTAAGCAGGGGAGAACACATGCACCTGAGAGCCGGGCATTTCCTCATGAGCAAGCTTTGCTTCAAAGATACCGCTTGCTGTCGTTCCGCTGATATACTTTGAAATCAGCGGATAGGTCTTGTAATTTGAAAAAGCCTTCTGTGCCAGAAGAACATGGCAGCCTGTTTCTTTTTCCATTCGCTGCAGTATTTCAAGATTATGTATCAGTGCTTCCTCGTCAATAACATAGCAAGGCGTAGGCAGCGCCCCCAGCTTTTCCGAAAGATTCATATCCTATTCCTCCGAATATAGTATACCACATATTTTAACATAAAATTATTATTTATTCAATCAGAGAAGCCGAATAACTTCAAATATGTGGCACTGATTCAGAGCGAAGCGCCGGCGAGCCGCCGGTGCAGATTCGCGACAATCGCTCAGCTCAGCTCCGCTCTGCAGCGTCACGCTGCCGCAGGTTGCATTTTTCTGTAAAATAGGGTACAATAGAAATATAAAATTATAGAAAGTGAGGGCTGCGTTGTGGATACTATTCGTTTTTCTGCTCCCTGCCTTTTTGGTATAGAGGGAATATGCGCTGATGAGCTGAAGAGAATGGAAATACAGGGCGTTGCTGCCGAAAACGGCAGGGTCCTGTTTGAAGGAGATGAATCTACTCTTGCAAGAGCAAATCTCTGCTCAAGATATGCCGAAAGAATACATATACTGATGGGAGAATTCACCGCCAAAACCTTTGATGAACTTTTTGAGGGTGTAAAAAAGCTTGAATGGGAAAGATTTATCAGAAGAAATAATGCCTTCCCCGTCAAGGGACATTGTATAAGCTCCACACTTGCAAGCGTTCCGGATTGTCAGAAGATAATAAAAAAGGCAATCGTTGACCGCCTTTCCGGAAAATACGGTATTAAATGGTTTGACGAATCCTCCGCAAAATGCCAGGTGCAGTTCCTTATAATTAAGGACAAGGTCAGCGTAATGCTTGATACCTCAGGCGAGGGTCTTCATAAGCGCGGATATCGCCGTGACAGTACAACAGCTCCCATTAAGGAAACACTTGCTGCTGCTATGGCTGATATGTCGCACGTGCGCCCGTTTTCTACGGTAATTGACCCGTTCTGCGGCTCCGGAACAATCCTTATCGAGGCTGCACTTAAAGCTCTGAATATTGCTCCGGGTCTCAGACGTCGGTTTTCAGCCGAGCTGTGGCAGAGCATTCCCGTTGAGGTATGGTCATCCGAGCGTGAGCGCGCATTCGACCTGATTGACCGCAGCGCCGAATTCCGCGCATTCGGATATGATATCGATGAAGAAGCCGTGGAGCTGACAAAATCAAATGCATATAAAGCCGGCGTCGAAAACCGCATGCGTATTGAGGTGCGCGATATCAAGGATTTCAGCAGTGACTGTGAGCGCGCTGCGGTAATCACAAATCCGCCCTACGGCGAACGTCTGCTCGATGCCGAACAGGCGCGCAGACTCTATACCGTAATGGGCAAAAAGTTTGTAAAACGTCCCGGCTGGAGCTATACAGTTATAAGCCCCGATGACCAGTTCGAGGCTTCATTCGGCAGACCTGCGGATAAGCGTAGGAAGCTTTATAATGGCATGATAAAATGTCAGGCATTCATGTATTTCAAAAGGTAAATGTATGATAATAAAAACAGATAGACTTGTTCTCGAACCTCTTGGAACAAAGCATTTTGAAACGACCTGTGGCTATTCTATGTCACTTGAAAATACAAAATATATGTGCTACCTTCCGTGCGACAGCACCGGAGAGGTAATGCAGTATCTTGAAAAATGCGAGCGCCAGTGGAAAATGCAGCAACCGGAATATCTCGACGCTGCCGTCATCCTTGACGGAGTTCATATCGGTGCGGTCAGTATAGAGCTTCTTGACGGCGGCGCAACCGGAGAGCTTGGTTGGATACTGAACCCCGACCATCACGGCAGTGGATATGCATATGAAGCGGCAGCGGCATTTATGCAGTATTTTCAGAGCCGGTTTTTACTGAAACGCTTTATCGCACATGCCGATACCGAAAACAAAGCTTCTGTAAGAGTTATGGAAAAGCTCGGCATGCGCTGCATAGGTATTGCCGGTGGCAGAAAAAACCGATGCTCCGATGAGGAAAGAATGGAATGTACCTATGAGCTTATGCTCTGATAATTATCAGGAAAGGATGATCGCCAATGGCATTTGCACATCTGCATGTACATACTGTCTATAGCCTTCTTGACGGCGCGTGCAGGATAAGCGAGCTTATTAGCACTGCAAAGCAGCTCGGTCAGGACAGCATTGCCATAACTGACCACGGCGTTATGTACGGTGTGGTCGAATTCTATAAAGAGGCAAAAAAACAGGGCGTTCATCCGGTTATCGGCTGCGAGGTCTATGTGTCCCCGAGGTCGAGATTTGACCGTATTCCGGATATTGACCGCGAAAGCCGCCATCTGGTTCTGCTTTGCGAAAACAATACGGGACTGAAAAATCTTATGAAGCTCGACTCACTTGCATGGACTGAGGGCTTTTATGGTAAACCTCGTGTAGATATCGAGCTTCTTGAAAAATACCACGAAGGGCTTATTGCTCTTTCGGCCTGCCTTGCAGGTGAGGTTCCGCGCTGCATTATGAGAGGAGACTATGACGCCGCAAAACAGACCGCTGCACAGTACCGGGATATTTTCGGCAAGGATAATTACTTTCTGGAGCTGCAGTCTCACGGAATAAGCGAGCAGGACAGGATTAATCCATATTTAATCAGGCTTTCGGAAGAACTTGATATTCCACTCGTTGCAACAAACGACTGCCACTATATAAAAAAAGAGGACAGCGAGCTTCATAATGTCCTTTTGTGTATACAGACTAACCATACCGTCGAGGAAAAGAATCCGATGGCTTTTCCTACGAAAGAATTCTATGTAAAAAGCGAGGAGGAAATGAGATCTCTTTTCCCGCTGCTTCCTGAAGCAATTGAGAATACTCAGAAAATAGCACAGCGCTGCCAGGTAGAGATAGAATTCGGGCATCTGAAGCTTCCGCGCTTCGATGTTCCGGACGGTCGTGACCATGCCGAATACTTCCGTGAGCTTTGCTTCGAGGGTCTGCGACGTCGCTATGGTGACGACCCCGGCAGGGACAAAACCGAAAGGCTGGAATATGAATTATCAGTCGTTACGAAAATGGGATATGTAGATTATTATCTCATTGTTGCCGACTATGTTAATTATGCAAAAACACACGGTATACCAGTCGGCGCAGGAAGAGGCTCCGGTGCCGGCAGCATTGCAGCCTACTGTATGGGTATTACTGAAATTGACCCTATCAAGTATGACCTGCTGTTTGAGCGCTTTCTGAATCCTGAAAGAGTGAGCATGCCCGATTTTGATGTGGATTTCTGCACAGAGCGCAGGCAGGAGGTCATTGACTATGTCATCCGTAAATACGGAGCCGACCACGTCGCCCAGATAGCAGCCTTCGGTACCATGGCGGCAAGGGCTGCCGTTAAGGATGTCGGCCGCGCTCTTGCAATGCCCTATGCAACATGCGACAGGGTTTCAAAGCTGATACCGCGTGACCTTGGCATGACTATTCCAAAGGCTCTTGAGGTGTCGAAGGAGCTGCGCGAGCTGTACGAAAGTGACAGCGCTGTTCACCGACTGATAGATACCGCAATGAAGCTTGAGGGAACACCGCGGAATACTACTACCCATGCGGCGGGCGTTGTAATTACCGACCGGCCCGTGTCGGACTATGTTCCGCTTGCAAAAAATGACGATACCGTAGTAACACAGTTTACCATGACGGAGCTTGACGAACTTGGACTGCTTAAAATGGACTTTCTCGGGCTTCGCAACCTTACGGTGCTGCATGAAGCCGAAACCATGATTCGCCGCCTCGAGCCGGACTTTTCTGTTGATAATATCGCGGATGATGATAAGGATGTTTTCGCAATGTACAGCGCCGCTGATACCGAGGGCGTTTTTCAGTTTGAATCCAAGGGTATGAAAAATGTCCTGACGCGGCTTCGCCCGGAAAATCTCGAGGATATCATTGCTGTAATATCACTTTACCGTCCAGGACCTATGGACAGTATACCGAGATATATTGAAAACCGTCATCATCCTGAGCGCATAACATATAAGCATCCGCTGCTCGAGCCGATACTGAAGGTCACATACGGATGTATCGTATATCAGGAACAGGTTATGCAGATATTCCGCAGCCTTGCGGGATATTCTCTCGGCAGAGCAGATATCGTGCGCCGTGCCATGGCAAAAAAGAAAAAACATGTCATGGATGAGGAAAAGCAGATATTCATCCACGGACTTACGGATGAAAACGGAAATGTCGTTGTTGACGGCTGTATCCGCCGCGGAATTGACGAACGGACTGCGCTTGATATTTTTACCGAAATGGAAAGCTTTGCTTCCTATGCTTTCAACCGTGCTCATGCCGCAGCCTATGCTTATATTTCATATCAGACGGCATATGTAAAATATCATTACCCCTGCGAATATATGGCGGCTCTGCTTACAAGTGTTCTGTCCGACAGCGGCAAGGTCGCGGCGTATATTGACGAATGCACTGCCGCAGGAATACGGGTTCTGCCTCCGCACGTAAACGAAAGCGAAGCCGGCTTTACTGTTAATGAAAAGAATATCCGCTTCGGTCTGCTTGCTGTTAAGGGGCTGGGACCGGGTCTTATCGAAAAGATTGTTTCCCTGCGAAAAAGCGGCAGATATACGTCATTCTATAATTTCTGCAGCAGAGTGTATGGCAGGGAGCTTAACAGACGAGCGCTTGAAAACCTGATAAAATGCGGAGCGCTGGACGGTCTCGGAGCAAACCGCAGACAGATGCTTCTCATTCTGCCTCAGTACCTTGACTATATTCAGAGCGAAAGAGATTTTATCGAAAACGGTCAGATGTCGCTTTTCGGCGAAGAGGAAGGCGGCGAACGATACAGTCCGGAAATACCGGCTGCCGATGAATTTGACCGGCGTGAGCTTCTTTCAATGGAGCGCGATACCGCCGGGATATATTTCAGCGGACACCCCATGTCTGCCTATGATGAAATAGCCGCGGCTTTAAAAACGGACAGTCTTTCGCAGATAATATCCGATGAGGCTGGACGTTATCCCGACGGAAAAAAGGTCGATATACTCTGCATGCTGGGAAAGATTAAGATAAAAACCACCCGCAGCAATACTCAGATGGCGTTTGTAGCGATTGAAGATAAATATGCTTCTGCTGAAATGCTTGTCTTTCCGCGTGTTCTCGACGAGTTCGGTGCCCTTATCAGTGAAGGCGCCGCCCTCAGGATAAACGGCAGCGTCAGCCGGAAGGATGAGGATACTGTTCAGATTATCTGCGACAGAGCACTGATGATTCCGCAGAATGTCCGTGCTGCTGCGTCGGCAAAGGGAACCGTACCTGCGACAAAGCGTACTCCGCCGGGACTGTATCTCAGGATACCCGACGACAAATGTGAGCAGTATCGCCGCGCAATGCAGATAATCGATATCTTCGACGGCAGCACGATGCTGTACATTTATTTCACGGATACCAGAAAGCTGTGGCGTGCACCGGACTCTATGAGAGTAGACCCCAATCCCGTCATGCTGCGCGAGCTGAAAAAGAGAATAGGGGAGGACAATGTTTCCCTTGTTACTGTGCAGAACGGTTAAAAGACCGGATCGCAGATCTGTAAATTCCGTATTGCAGATCTGCATATTTTTTTCTTGATTATTTGACTTGAAGAGGTTATAATATAAACATGCGGCGAAAGCCGGACTGTTTTTTTCTTCGGAGGTGGTAATACATGAGTTCAGACCCTTACGGTAAACAGATGCATTTTTATCTCACATGTACGGGAACAGGTGTATTATCCCACTGTACCGTATACGGAAAGGACAGATCCGATGGTAAACTACTACAAGACAGAAAACGGCAGAATCGGAGAGATCGAAGCATATGAGCCCGGCTGCTGGGTAAACTGCGTTGCACCGGATGAGGAAGAGGTGCAGTATCTTCTCGATTTTTTTGATATTCCCCCGGAGCTTCTCCGCTCCGCACTTGATGAAGAGGAATCCGCGCATATCGACAGCGAAGACGATACAACGCTGATTATCATTGACGTTCCGGTTGTCGAAAAGGTTTCCGGCAGCATAACCTATTCAACCATGCCTATCGGTATTATGATAACCAAGGATAACGTTATTACTGTAGCGCTGAAGGAAAGCACAATCCTGACGGAATTTGCGGAGGGTGTTGTGCGTAATGTAATGACGAATTATAAAACGCACTTTGTTCTTCATATAATGCTCAGAATGGCAACAAAGTACCTGCAGTACCTCAAGCAGATAGATAAGATAAGTAACCGTATTGAGCGTGAACTGAGAAAATCTGCAAAGAATAAGGATCTCGATCAGCTGCTTGATATTGAAAAGTCCCTTGTCTTTTTCTCTTCATCACTGAAGGCGGACGAAAACACACTCGAAAAGATAATGCGCGGCAGACATCTTAAGCTCTATGAAGAGGATCAGGATCTTCTGGAGGACGTGCTCATCGAGATCAAGCAGGCTGTTGATATGTCAGCAACCTACCTTACTGTTTTAAACGGCACGATGGACGTTTTCGCTTCCATTATCAGCAATAACCTGAACGTTGTCATGAAGATTCAGGCTTCACTCACACTTCTGGTTTCAGTGCCGACGGTCATTTCCGGTATTTACGGAATGAATATCATCGGCGGTCTGCCCTTTGATAAGCTGTGGTGGTTCCCGATACTGATCTCCGGAATACTTATGGCGGTCATGTATTTCATACTCAAAAAGAAGGATATGTTCTGATAGAATATTGTTTGCCGAGGCTGTCGTTCAGACAGCCTTTGCGTAATTACGGCAGTTTTAATGCCGGGGAGGAAATCCTATGAATGAAACAAATCTTTACCATCTGAATATTGACAAAAATTTCAGAGCAGGCTATGCAATCGTTCCCGGAGACCCGGGTAGAGTCGATAAAATAGCAGCTTTTCTTGATGAGGCTGTATTTCTTGCAAATAACAGGGAATTCCGTTCCTTTGCCGGAAAGCTATGCGGAGAAACTGTAATAGTGTGCTCAACCGGAATCGGCGGACCGTCGGCTGCAATTGCTCTTGAGGAGTTGTCGATGCTCGGTGTACATACTGCTGTGCGTATCGGCACCTGCGGAGGCATCAGTCAGAAGGTGCAGCGCGGAGATCTGATAGCCGCAACCGCTGCGGTTCGTATGGATGGCTGCTCCAAGGAATATGCCCCGATAGAATATCCCGCAGTTTCAGATTTTGGAGTCTGTTCGGCAATTGTAAGATCTGCAGATGCTCTGGGATATCGTATACATACCGGAGTTATCCAGAGCAAGGATTCCTTCTATGGTCAGCATTCTCCTGAATCCATGCCAACATCAGCAGAGCTTCTGAATAAGTGGGAGGCATGGAAACGCCTTGGTGTACTTGCGTCCGAGATGGAAGCGTCAACTCTTTTTACCGTCGGTGCGGTGCGTGGTATACGTACGGGCTGTGTGCTTCATGCCGTGTGGAATCAGGAGCTTCCTGGCGGCGGCACATCCGCAGCTGATCTTGATATGGATGCTACCGTTAAAACGGCAGTTGCTGCAATAAAGCTTCTGATCAGTGAGGATAAAAATGGATAAGATAAAAATCATTGCCGTAGTAGGGCCTACTGCTTCGGGTAAAACCGCACTCGCGGTACGCCTTGCGCAGCACTTTGACGGAGAGGTTATTTCTGCGGATTCAATGCAGATATATAAAGGCATGGATATTGCCACTGCTAAGCCTGACGCAGAGGAAATGATGGGCATTCCGCATCACCTTATAGGGTTTCTTGACCCGGGGGAAAGCTTTTCTGTTTCGGATTACTGTAAGGCAGCGCACGAGATTGCAAGGGATATTGCAGCGCGCGGACATATGCCGGTGCTCTGCGGAGGAACAGGACTTTATGTGCGTTCATTTCTCGAAAATGTCACCTTTGCTGAGGATAAGTGTGACCCTGCTCTCAGAGATGAGCTTAACCGCAGATATGAGCAGGAGGGGGGAGAAACGCTTCTCAGAGAGCTTGCCGCCTTCGACCCCGAAACAGCGGCAGCTCTGCATCCATCGAACAGTAAAAGAATAATCCGTGCCATAGAGATTTATAAAACGACAGGTGTAACAATGTCGCAGGCTGTTGCTCGCTCGCACGATAATCCTTCGCCCTATGATGTAACCGCAATCGGTCTTACATTTGCGGACAGATCTCGCCTGTATGAGCGTATTGACAGGCGTGTGGATGTTATGGTGCAGTCAGGACTGATAGAAGAAGCGAAAAGCTTCTATCAGAAAAATGTCGGAAAAACTGCCGCTGCAGCTATCGGATATAAGGAGCTAAGGCTATATCTCGACGGGGAAGTTACGCTTGAGGCTGCCCTGGACAGGCTGAAAACCGAAACGCGTCACTATGCAAAGCGTCAGCTGACCTGGTTCAGACGAGATGAATATATTAACTGGATCGAGGTTGACCGCTGCAGCGATGTCTTTGAGGCTGCGATAAAAATCATAGGACAGTGACATAAATTTTTAAAATAGTGTTTACATTGTATCCGTAAAGTGATAAAATAATAGGGTGTCAGTATATGACAATAAAAAGAACAGGAGAGAAAAATGGAGAAGGATAAAACACTGCTCGTAAAACCCATTGTCGGAGCTATCATTATCATCCTGATTCTTGCATATATTGTGTCCGTTGTTCTTAAAGCCAATTTCACGCAGATAAAAACCGAAACAGCCAATATCATGACCGTGTCCGAGTCTGTATCGGCAAAGGGCTATTTTATCCGTGATGAGCACCTTATAAGCTATAACGAAGGCGGCTTTGTTTCATACATAATTGACGACGGAGATAAAATATCAAAGAACGAGGCTGTTGCCAATGTCTTTTCAGATGCAGAGGCTGCAGCAGAGAAAAATCAGGCGGATAAGCTTGAAATTCAGATAAAAAAGCTTGAACAACTGGAGAAAACCAAGGAAGCTATTTCGGCTACTCCTGACGAGCTTGATAAAACAATAGATAATGATCTTTCAAAGATAAATCAGTATATCAGCGACCGCGACTATGCTTCCGTGCAGAACATATGTGACAATATGCTCTACAGCCTGAACGAAAGACAGCTTGTTACTGGCAAAACGGAAGGATATGATGCGAAGATAAACGACCTTCGCTCCCAGCTTGATGCGCTGAAAAACGATGCTGCTTCAAAAACTCAGAAATCCATCAGTTCACCGGCTACCGGATATTTTGTAAGCAGTGCGGACGGATATGAAAATATATATACCACCGCAGATATTGATAAGCTTATGCCCGGTGACCTTGCTGAGGATAAGCTTTCAAAAAGGGATGTATCGGCTGATGTAATCGGCAAGACTATCGAGGGCGTAAGCTGGTATGTCGCATGCGATGTCAGCGCTGAGGATGCTCTGAAAATAAAAAGCTCGGATGAGCTTCATATTGAGCTTCCGCTTGTAAACAACGAGCTTATTTCGGTGAAGCTTTATTCGATCAATCAGAAAACAAAGACCTCTGACGCGGTAGTGATACTGCAGGGCGATTTCATGAATAAGGAAATGGCTCAGGTACGCTCGGAGGATATTTCCATAGTGGTGAATACCTATACCGGAATCTACATTTCAAAAAAGGCTGTCCACGAAAGAGAGCTTTCCAAGAAGGTCACCGATAATAACGGTAAAACGGTTGAGGTGAAGGAAAATGTAACCGGAGTATTCATCAAGCTCGGAAATGAGCTGAAGTTCAAACAGATCATACCGATCTACACCGGCGAGGATTTTGTCGTCTGTAAGAAGGATCTTTCGGACAGCGATAAGGTTTTCGACAGGGACGCCGGAATTCTCAAGCCATATGACAATGTGGTAGTAGAGGGAGCAAATCTATATGACAACAAAATTATCGACCGAACAAATTAAGCGTCTTGACGATGTCCGTGCAAATTATCTGGAAATAACCGGGAATATTGCCGCGGCTGCCGAAAAGACCGGCAGAAAGAGCGAGGACATAAGCTTTCTTGCCGCTACAAAAACTGTAGAACCTGAAATAATCAATTATGCGGTTTCGCTTGGCCTGAAAAAGCTTGGCGAAAACAGGGTGCAGGAACTTCTTTCAAAATATGACGAATATGATCTTGAGCATGCTGAACTGCAGTTTATCGGTCATCTGCAGACGAATAAGGTTCGGCAGATCGTCGGCAAGGTTTCAATGATACAGTCGGTTGACAGTGAGCGTCTTGCTGCGGAAATTGCCCGCCAGTCGCTGAAAAACGGTATCAGCACGGATATTCTGCTTGAAGTCAATATCGGCAGGGAGGAAAATAAGTCCGGCGTTATCGTTGAGGAGCTGCCGGAGCTGATCGATAAGATAAGGGTTATTGACGGCGTAAGGGTGCGCGGACTTATGGCAATTCCACCCATCTGTGACAATAAGAAGGAAATTTGTAAATATTTTGATAATATGTACAAAATATTTATTGACATTTCATCGAAAAAATTAGATAATGTAAGTATGGACTTTCTGTCAATGGGAATGTCCGATGATTATACTGAAGCGATTCTGTGTGGCGCTAATATGATAAGAGTCGGATCACGGCTTTTCGGTGCCAGAATATACAGATGAAAATAACAGGAGGAAAACAAAAATGGCAGACGTATTCGGCAAATTTAAAAGCATACTCGGAAATCATCCGGAGGAGGAAGCAACCTACGATGATTACTATGATGACGCAGAGGAAATGGAAGAGGAAGCAGCTCCTGAGCAGAGCACGGATGACAGCTCTTCATCAACTGATAATGTAATTCCTATGCGTGATTCTTCGAGCGTGCAGTTCGTGCTTTTCAAGCCGGAATCCTTTGACAATACCGTCAAGGAAATGGCAGAGGAGCTCATGGCAGGCAATACAGTAATTCTCAACGTTGAGGATACCAATAAGGACGTATCCAGACGTATTATAGATTTTCTCGGCGGCGTAGCTTATGCCTGCAGAGGCAAGGTAAGCAAGGTTGCAGAAGACACCTTCATCGCAATGCCCAGCAACGTTACACTGTCCGGTCAGGACGCAATGGACGAAGTCGGCAGCGATAACGTTTATTTCTGAGCCGCTCAACGGTGACTTTAGAAAACACGGAAAGGAAGCTTTATAGATGCTTACTGTAGAAGATATAGAAAACATAACCTTCCGTAAGGCAGGACTCGGCGGCGGTTACAAGATCGATGATGTTGATGGATTCGTTGACAAGGTCATTGACCGTGTAAAGGAGCTTGAGCTTGAAAACAAAGAGCTCAAAGCACGCATTGAAGTCCAGGATAAGGAGATTCTCAGCCATAAGGAAAAAGAGGAGAGCGTGCAGAATGCGATCATCTCTGCAGAAATGACTGCAAAGCAGATCGTTATGGATGCTACAATGAAATCCGAATCAAGGCTTTCCGAATCCAAGGAAACAGGCGAGAAGCTTGTTCGTGAAGCACACGAAAAGGCTGATAAGCTTGTTCGCGATGCAGAGCAGAGAGCCAGAGAAATCAAAGCCGAAACCGATGCAAAGGTTGAGGAGGTCATGAACAAGGCTCTGCGTGAATCCTTTATCCAGATTGAGGAAAACAATCAGATTCTCGAGCAGCAGAAGAAAAACATCATCCGTCTTATGGGTGAAGCAAATAAATTCAGGAATTCACTTCTGCAGACATATAAGGAGCACCTTAAGGTTATCAATTCCATGGCAAAGGCTGATGACCTGAAAAAGCAGAGCAGGGAAATGGATGAAAAGTATCCGCCCGTGCACGGCAATGCACCCGTTACGCTCAGCGAGCCTGCAAAGGCTGAAACCGTAAGCGAGGAAGGCGAGGAGGACTCCGACTCACACTTACGTGATATAAGCTCTGATTCTTCGGCTGATATTGTAAACGAACCCGAAGCTGCCGAAAAGGCAGTTGAAGAAACTTTTGACGTATCTGTTGAGATTGAAAATGCTGATTTTGCAGATGCTGAGCCTGAGAATGTATCTGACGAAAGCTCTGATGCAGAGCCGGAGGAAGAACAGTCCGATAAAACTGAAGATCTTGAAGATCTCGACTCGGACATTTCTGAAAATGTTGGTTTTATTTCCAAAGCCTTAAATTGTGCTGACGAAGCTGATGAACCGTCAGTGCAGGTTGATGACGAGCCCGCAAAGGATGAGGATAGCTCAGAGCAGGAGGATGTTCTCGAAGAGCCGGTTGTACGCAATAACCGTCAGCCGATAGTTTTTGAGACATCTCAACCCGAAACTGTATCAGGAATGCTGAAGCTTGATGATACGGCTCCGGAGCAGCCGGTGAGATCTAAAAAAAATAAGCATAAAAAGAGAAGATAAACCTTCCTTATCCGACACTTCAGGTGTCGGATTTTGGATTGTAAATACTTGAAAGAGGAGAGAAATAATAAATGCCGCAGGATTATAATACCACACTTAATCTGCCGAAAACCGACTTCCCGATGAGGGCAGGTCTGCCTAAATCGGAGCCTGTTACGCTCAAGCGCTGGCAGGATAACGGAGTTTACGAAAAGCTCATGCAGAAAAACGAGGGAAAGCCCCTTTATGTACTGCATGACGGTCCTCCGTATGCAAACGGCGATATCCATCTCGGTCATGCTCTCAATAAGACCCTGAAGGATATTATCGTAAGATACAAAAATATGACGGGCTTCAAATCCCCCTATGTTCCCGGCTGGGATACTCACGGTCTTCCGACTGAGCTGAAGGCTCGCAAAAAAGCAGGCGTCAGCAGCAGCGAGGCTATGTCCGAGGTTGAGCTGAGAAAGATCTGCCGTGAATTCGCAATGACATATATTGACGGTCAGCGCGAGCAGTTCAAGCGTCTCGGCGGAATAGGTGAATGGGATAATCCTTATATCACGCTTACACATGATTTTGAAGCAAAGCAGATAGAGATTTTTGCCGAGATGGCTGAGAAGGGCTATATCTACAGAGGCCTCAAGCCGGTTTACTGGTGCCCGGACTGCCAGACAGCTCTTGCTGAGGCAGAAATCGAATATGCAGAGGATCCCTGTCATTCTATCTACGTTAAGTTCAGAGTGACTGACGACCTCGGTAAGCTCGGCGCAATGGGTGCTGACCTGAAGAATACATATTTCGTTATCTGGACAACTACAACATGGACTCTTCCTGCAAACGTTGCAATCTGCGTAGGTCCGAGATTCAATTACAGCCTCATCAAATGCGGAAATGAATACTATGTAATGGCAGAGGAGCTTTACGCTTCTGCTATGGAAGCCGCAGGCAAAGAGGATTATGAGGTTATCGGCACAATCAAGGGCAGCGAGCTTGAATATATGAAGACAGCTCATCCCTTCCTTGAGCGCACATCAATGGTAATTGTCGGCGAGCATGTTACACTGGAATCCGGTACCGGCTGCGTTCATACAGCTCCCGGTCACGGTGTTGACGACTATAACGTTTGCCGCAACTATCCTGAGCTTCCTATGGTAGTTCCCGTAGATGCAAAGGGTTACCTTACCGAAGAGGCAGGAATGTTTGCCGGTATGAAAACCGAGGATGCAAACAAGCCTATTGCAGAGTATCTTGAAAAGACAAATGCACTCTTTGCTCTCAAGAAGATAATCCACCAGTATCCGCACTGCTGGAGATGTAAGCAGCCTATCCTTTTCCGTGCAACCAAGCAGTGGTTCTGCTCTGTTGATGATATTAAGGATGCCGCTATCGCAGAGATAAAGAATATCGAATGGGTTCCGGCATGGGGCGAGGACAGAATTTCCTCCATGATCCGCGAGCGCAAGGACTGGTGTATCTCCCGTCAGAGAAAATGGGGTGTTCCGATCCCGATCTTCTTCTGTAAGGACTGCGGCGAGCCGATTCTTGACAAGGCTGCAATGCTGCATGTGTCAAAGCTTTTCGGCGAGTTCGGCTCGGACGTATGGTACGAGAAGGACGCAATGGAGCTTATCCCCGAAGGTCTTTCCTGCCCGAAGTGCGGCTGCACTCAGTTCAACAAGGAAAAGGATATAATGGACGTTTGGTTCGATTCAGGCGTTTCTCACGCTGCTGTATGCGGCATGCGCCCCTATCTTAAGCATCCGGCTGATCTGTATCTCGAGGGTGCCGACCAGTACAGAGGCTGGTTCCAGAGCTCACTGCTCACATCTGTCGCAGCTCTCGGCAAGGCTCCCTACAAGTCAGTTGTAACTCACGGCTGGGTTGTTGATATGGAGAAGAAGAAGATGTCCAAATCTGCCGGAAACGGTATGTCTCCTGCACAGATTATCGACCAGTACGGTGCAGATATTCTTCGCCTGTGGGTTGCATCATCTGACTACCATGCAGATGTACGTATCTCCAAGGAAATTCTTGCTCAGCTCAGCGAAGCATACAGAAAGATCAGAAATACTGCGAGATATATTCTCGGCAATATCAGCGATTTCAACCCGGATACCGATATGGTTTCAGTTGACGAGCTTCTTCCCATCGACAAGTGGGCGCTTATGAAGCTTGACGAGCTGAACGATAAGGTACGCCGCGGCTACGATACATATGATTTCCATGTTGTATATCAGGCTATCCATAACTTCTGCGTTGTCGATATGAGTAACTTCTATTTTGACGTTCTCAAGGACAGAATCTATACAGAGCAGAAGGACGGCAAGCTCCGCCGTGCTGCCCAGACTACAATCTACAGGATCCTTGACGCAATGGCAAGACTTGTGTCTCCTATTCTTGTATTCACATCCGATGAAATCTGGCAGTACATGCCCCACGACAGCAGTGCTGACGCTGAATGTGTACTTTTCAATTCAATGCCCGAAAAGACAGGCATTCAGCTTGACGAAGGCTTTATAGCTATGTGGGACAGAATCCATGCTACAAGAGATATCGTAAAGAAGGCTCTTGAGGTTGAGATCAAAAACAAGACAATGCGTACATCCCTCGAAGCCAAGGTTACACTTTCCTGCGGCGGCGAGCAGTACGAATTCCTGAAGTCTGCTGAAGCAGAGCTTGCAGCAGCATTCATCGTATCATCTGTTGAGATAAAGGACGACGGCAAGGATGAGCTTACCGTTGAGGTTTCTCCTGCAGAAGGCGAAAAGTGCGAGCGCTGCTGGATCTACAGTCCGACAGTCGGCACAAATGCGAAGCATCCTACACTGTGCACCAGATGCGCAGGTGTCATTGAGGCTTACGGCATAGAGCTTTAATAAATCAAGCGGTGTATCCCCGTGATGCACCGCTTTTAAAGTATTATTCATGGGCACAGTTCTGCCCGGGGAGTTGACTTAATTGACAATAATTATTGCCGTGCTGCTGTCCGTATTGATTGTGGCAGCGGATCAGGTTATCAAGTATTTTATCGAAGCAAATATGACTGTAGGACAGAGAATCACAGTTATTGACGGCATGTTTTACCTTGATTACACACAAAACCGCGGCGCAGCTTTCGGTATGTTCCAGGATGCCACACTTATATTTGCTGCTATTACCGTTGTGCTGATAGCTGTATTTTTCTATCTGCTTGTCACTAAAAAATTCACAGGAAAGCTGTTTACAGCCTCTGTAATTCTTGTCTCCGGCGGCGGAATAGGAAACCTTATCGACAGATTGGCTGTTTTGTTTATTATCTCTGTTTTCATCGTCAGCGATAACAGAAAAAAGCTTGAATCCAAAAAGCCTGCCGTCGAAGCAGCAACAGCAGAAGAAGAGAAAGACCGCCCGGAACAAATCAGTGGAGACAGCGAAAATGAATGAATCAGTCTATATTGCCGGAGCTGATGATGCCGGAATGCGCATTGACGCCTTTGTTGCAAAGCAGGACGAGGGACTGACCCGTTCGGCCGTGCAGCGGCTTATTGAGAGCGGAAACGTTCTTTGCAATGATATTATCCCGACAAAAAATACAAAGCTCAAAGAGAACGATACGATTCGTGTGAGCATACCCGATCCTGAGCCGGAGGACGCTCTTCCGGAGAACATTCCTCTTGAAATTCCCTACGAGGATGACGATCTTCTTGTTGTCAACAAGCCCAAGGGTATGGTAGTTCACCCTTCAGCAGGTCACAGCAGCAAGACGCTTGTGAATGCTCTGCTATACCACTGCGGCGACAGCCTTTCAGGCATCGGCGGCGTTGCAAGACCCGGTATTGTCCACCGTATTGATAAGGATACAAGCGGACTTCTTATCGTAGCGAAAAACGATTTTGCTCATCTCAACCTTGCCGGGCAGATAAAGGAGCACAGCTTCACACGCAAATATCAGGCTGTTGTGTACGGCAAATTCAAAGACGATGAGGGAGTGGTTGATCTTCCGATCGGCAGACATCCGACAGATAGAAAGAAAATGGCTGTCACTTACAGGAATTCCCGCGAAGCACTCACAAGATACAGAGTGCTCGGAAGATACCGCGGTTTTACGCATCTTGAGCTTACGCTTGAAACAGGCCGCACGCATCAGATAAGGGTACACATGGCTCATCTTGGACATCCTGTTGCAGGAGATCCGGTGTACGGTCCCAAGAAGGTCATAACCTCACTCGCAGGTCAGTGCCTGCACGCGTATTTTATTTCATTTGTCCATCCGAGAAGCGGGGAAACGATTACGCTTGAAAGTGACCTTCCGCAGTATTTTACTGATTTTCTGAAAACACTCGATAGCTGATTTCTACAGAAAAAAATCGGTGAACCTGAATTCACCGACTATATTTTTCTCAGTTCCGTATTTTGTTTTGCTGTCTTTTATTATTGCAGAGTTATTTTATTGAACATCGGCTCGCAGACTGTTTTATCCTCTTCAAGAAAATACAGTACAGCCTCGTTATAGCCGTAGCCTGTTATCTTTGCTTTCAAATATGCCCGGACATTATTTCCGGCTTTATCCTTTGCATCCATTTTGCAGGTTATTATCCCGTCGTCGTTAACTGAAATTTCGGCGTCGGGGTATGTTTTTTTCAGATATTCCTTAAGGCTGTCAATGTCGGCGTTCTCGCTTGTTACAGCCTCTATCTGCAGACTCTGTCTGCCTTCCCTTGTAGTAAGGTAAATACCGTCCGCGGGTGAATAATCCTTATCTTCAACGCAGAATACATCGGGGAATGATACGCTGATCGTTGCCTTAGGGCTTGTGTAGCGCAGTGTATTTCTTCTGTACGGGTTCACACCCATAGGCAGAGCCGAACTGTCGGATATTTCCTCAGAGCTTTCGATGCTGCTTTCAGCGGAGCTTTGCACCCGGCTTGCTGCTTCGGAGGATGCATTGCTGTTTTCGCTGCCCTGCGCGCTGCATGCAGTGAGCACAAAAGCCGCCGCTGCAATAAGACAGATGATCCTTTTCATACATATCTCTCCTTATTATCCCATTTGTTTATCATTATTCCCACATATTGTATCACATTATTCTCCGGACTTCAAGTCCTCCAAGCGGCAGCGTGACGCTGCACCCGATTCGCGACAAACGCTCAGCTCCGCTTCGCTCTGATTGCGTACCGCCACTTGGAAGGGCCGCGTCCATATTTAATAGCGGTTCTGTTATTTCAAAAAATATCTTCAACGTCCTAAGTCAGAAATTCCGTGCATACCATTACGAATAAAATCGTCAGCCTGAAACCGCAAAAGAGCGTTACCATGACAAAAAATCAAATTGACTATAAACTAAGACCGCGACCAGTGAGCTTATGATTCGCACAATGTACTTGAGTATGTACATATTCCTTGCTCCGAGCATAATATACGTCAAATGCAAAAACCACAACAGGTATTGCACAAAAATGGTTCACTACACAATATATAGAGTTTTTGCCATCCGTCATCTGTTAAAATGAACATAAATACTTCTGCACGATATAATAAAATTGTCAAACTGCATGGAAATTCAGGAAACGTTCCTTTAGAGGTTGACAAAGAGTGAAAACAGGCATATAGTTAAGGTACAGCCTTGACCCGAAATCTCCGGTTTGTTGTAATAATCTCATATATATCACGGAATTGATCTCACTAAAAATTTTATTTACGGGTTTTCACGGCGGCATTACATATGGGGAGGAGTTTATCGATGGAGAATAAAAATATCGAAGCGTGGGAAGGCTTCAACGGAAGAATATGGAAAGAAGAAGTTAACGTCAGAGATTTTATTCAGAAGAATTATAAACCTTATAACGGGGATGAATCATTCCTCAGCGGTCCTACAGAGTCAACAAGTACCCTCTGGGGTAAAATTCAGGATCTTCAGAAAGAGGAAAGAGCAAAAGGCGGCATACTCGATATGGAAACAAAGGTTGTTTCCTCGCTTACAGCATATGGCGCCGGATATATCGACAAGGAACATCCCGAGCTTGAAAAGGTTGTAGGTCTGCAGACCGATATGCCCCTCAAGCGTGCATTCATGCCCTTCGGTGGCATAAAAATGGCAGAGCAGGCATGTACCTCAAACGGATACGAGCCTGATCCAGAGCTTCATAAGATCTTCACCGAATATGTAACCACACATAATGAGGGTGTATTTGACGCATACACTCCCGATATGAAAAAGGTTCGCCATAACAAGATAATAACAGGTCTTCCGGATACCTACGGCAGAGGCAGAATCGTAGGTGATTACCGTCGTGTTGCCCTTTACGGTATTGACTATCTTATTAATAAGAAAAAAGAGGACTTTGCTCTTTGCGGCGACGGTACAATGACGGATGATATCATCAGACTCCGCGAGGAAATTGCAAAGCAGATCAAGGCTCTGAACGGCATGAAGGAAATGGCAAAGATCTACGGATTTGATATTTCCGCTCCTGCAAAAAATGCACGTGAGGCAGTTCAGTGGCTCTATTTCGGTTATCTTGCCGCAATCAAGACCCAGAACGGTGCAGCAATGTCCGTCGGCAGAGTTTCCACCTTCCTTGATATTTATATCCAGCGTGATATCGATCGCGGTATTCTCACCGAGCAGGAAGCTCAGGAGCTTATCGATCATCTTGTCCTCAAATTCAGGATTGTCAAATTCGCGAGAATCCCGTCCTATAATCAGCTCTTTTCAGGTGACCCGGTATGGGCTACCCTCGAGGTTGCCGGAATCGGCGTAGACGGACGTTCAATGGTAACAAAGAACGATTTCCGTTTCCTGCATACCCTCGAAAATATGGGTCCGTCCCCGGAGCCGAACCTCACGGTTCTTTATTCTTCAGCACTTCCCGATAACTTCAAGAAATATGCCGCAAAGGTATCCATCAATACAAGCTCCGTCCAGTACGAAAACGACGATGTAATGAAGCCCGTTTGGGGCGACGATTACTCCATCTGCTGCTGCGTATCAGCAACCCAGACAGGCAAGGAAATGCAGTTCTTCGGTGCTCGTGCAAACCTTGCAAAATGTCTGCTGTACGCTATCAACGGCGGCGTGGATACAAAGACAAGAGAGCAGGTAGCTCCTGCATACCGTCCTATCACCAGCGAATATCTTGACTATAACGAGGTTATTGAGCGCTATAGCGATATGATGGACTGGCTTGCAGATACATATGTAAACGCTCTCAACCTTATCCATTACATGCACGACAAATATTTCTATGAGGCTGCCGAAATGGCTCTTATCGATACCGATGTACGCCGCACATTTGCAACGGGTATAGCAGGATTTTCACACGTTGTCGATTCACTCAGCGCTATCAAATACGCAAGAGTAAGAACCATCAGGGACGACAGCGGTGTTGTTATCCACTTTGATACAGAGGGAGATTTCCCCCGTTACGGCAACGACGACGAGCGTGCGGACGAGATCGCAGTATGGCTTCTGCGTACCTTCCTTGATAAGGTAAAGAAGCACCACACCTATCGTAATTCCGAGCCTACAACATCTATCCTCACCATTACCTCAAACGTAGTTTACGGCAAGGCAACAGGTGATATGCCCGATGGCAGACTTGCAGGTGCACCGCTTTCTCCGGGAGCAAATCCCAGCTACGGTGCAGAAAAGAACGGGCTTCTCGCTTCCCTCAATTCAGTTGCGAAGCTTCCGTATCACATTGCCCTTGACGGTATTTCAAATACACAGACCATTAACCCCGATGCTCTCGGACATTCCGGGGATGAGCGCATTACAAACCTGGTACAGGTAATGGATGGTTATTTCGATCAGGGTGCACACCACCTCAATGTAAATGTTTTCGGAACCGAAAAGCTCATTGATGCAATGGAGCATCCGGAAAAGGAAGAATATGCAAACTTTACTATCCGCGTTTCGGGATACGCTGTAAAGTTTATTGACCTCACACGTGAGCAGCAGATGGATGTTATCGCCCGTACCTGCCACGACAGACTGTGAGCATGAATAAACCTGAAAAAACGACCGGTCATATCCATAAGCTTGAAACTTTCGGGCTTGTGGACGGACCGGGCGTCCGTTTTGTAGCCTTTCTCAGTGGCTGCGCAATGCGCTGCAAGTTCTGTCACAATCCCGATACATGGCAGAGCAGCGGGGAAGAGTATACTGCAAAAAGACTGTTTGATTATGCATTTCGTTATAAAACTTATTGGCGTGATAACGGAGGGATAACCGTAAGCGGCGGTGAGCCTCTGCTGCAGCTTGAATTTGTGACTGACTTTTTTACCCTTGCAAAGCAGCAGGGCATACATACCGCAGTTGATACGGCAGGACAGCCTTTTCGTGATGATTCTGAGTATCTTGCACGCTTCGACAGGCTCATGAATGTAACCGACCTGTTCATACTTGACCTCAAAATGATGGACGAACAGGGTCACCGCAGCCTTACGGGAGTTACAAATGACAATATTCTTAAGATGGCAAGGTACCTTTCCGATAACGGCAGGCAGATGTGGATCCGCCATGTTCTTGTTCCGGGTCTGACTGATGATGATGACGACCTGAAAAAGATGTATGAATTCATTTCCTCTCTGAAAACCGTCAGTCGGGTAGAGATACTTCCGTATCATACGCTCGGAATCTCCAAATGGCATGAGCTCGGGATACCCTATGAGCTTGAGGGCGTGCGTGCTCCTGATCAGGCGCAGATCGACCATGCAAAGGAGCTTCTTCATATCTGACTATAACAAAACCAGCCGGTGAACATATCACCGACTGGTTTTCTTCTTTGGATTATGTTTGGTAATCAGAGGAAATGAGCTCTCAGCTCGTCACCGCTTTCCTTGCAGAGATATGCGGGAGGAACATCCAGAACTGTCTTGCAGCCTGTCATGCCTTCTGCTGACATGCGGCTGATTGCTCTTGCATAAGCGATAATAACGCTTGTTGTGAATTCAGGGTTGGAATCCAGCTTCAGGCTGTATTCGATCACATGCTTGTTCTCGCCGGTCTGCCCGGAGTAGATCACGGAGCCGCCGTGCGGAAGAGCACTGTGGGAAGCCTTCATCTCATCTTCAGTGATGAATGTGACAGTGGTGTCATAGTCGGCGAAGTAGTTCGGCATCTCTTTGATCTCTTTCTCGATGCGGGCCTTGTCTGCACCGTCCTCTGCGACAACATAGCATTCACGGGTATGCTTCTGGCGGGTGGTCAGTTCAGGGTTGGAGCCGGAGCGGACCGCTTCCAGAGATGCCTCTACCGGAACCGTGTACTGACGGGCATCCTTAACGCCTTCGATCCGGCGGATCGCATCAGAGTGGCCCTGAGAGACGCCTCTTCCCCAGAAGGTGTAATCCTTGCCGTCCGGAAGCACCGAGTGCGCATACAGACGCGCGATCGAGAACATGCCCGGATCCCATCCGCAGGAGATTACGCCG
>ONAX01000056.1 GCA_900315875.1 uncultured Eubacteriales bacterium
ACAATGCAGTATGTACAGAAATTATCGCAGCCGTACATAATCGGAAGCCAGCCCTTGAAGGTTCCGTCGCGGTGGGTGGGGATGTTTTCATACACCCTGCCGTCGTCATAGCCTCTTTCAACAAGACGCTTGCCGGTTACGACACTGCTGTAAAGCAGCTCCGGAAAGCGGTGGATGACATGCGTTCCGAATACAAGCCCGACATAGGGGAAGCTTTTGTATATTTTATCGGCAATGTGCTGCTGTTCCATCATGCAGCCGCAAAGTGCAATAAGCAGCGACGGCTTTTTGCGTTTCAGAGCCTTGAGCGCGCCGACATTTCCGAAAACTCTGTCTTCGGCATGCTCTCTGACTGCGCAGGTATTGAAGATGATGATATCAGCCTTTTCCTTGTCCTCGGTAAGTCCGCAGCCCATCTCCACCAGCATACCCTTGAGCTTTTCGCTGTCGGCTACATTCTGCTGGCAGCCATAGGTGTGAACCATTGCAAGGGGTGTACGATTGCCTGCACGAAGATACAGCAGGTCTGTAAGCTCCGACATATATCGGCGCTGATGCATAAGCTCATTTTCGCTTATTGACATTTCACTCATAAAAACACGTCCTTAGCATTTGTCGTATCGTTATTACGGCATACAAAAAATATTATAACACATTTTTACATTTTATTCAATCACATAGGGGATTTTTCTTTTAATAAGTCTTTTTTGCGACGACGCACAGCATATATTCTGCACTATCTTTTACTCTTATTCTGTCTCTATCTCTATCTCTAACTCTAACTCTAACTCTAACTCTATCTCTATCTCTAACTCTAACTCTGTGTATCCATTCCGGTTCCGGAGTGGTTCCATATTGGTTCCATATTGGTTCCGGAGTGGTTCCGCTATATTTCTGAAGCGGTTTTGTCAGGGTTTATCAGCGTTTGTGCCGGTTTCGGAAAAACGTGCAGGCATAGTTATCCTTAACCTGAATAAGGGGCGGTAAAAAAAGACTCCCTCTGAAAGGGTAAAAAAGCTTTGAAAGGTCAGGCGGAAGGCGCGCGCCGATATCTGAAAACTGGAAAAGGTGCCGCACCGTTAAAATGCGACACCTGTGAAGGTCTTTGCTGCTGCTTATCAGAAGGCAGCTACTGTTTCCTTAAGATATTCCTTGAAGGGTTCACCGAGAACTGGGTTTGCAAGCGCTACCTCTACGGTTGCCTTCAGAATTCCGAGCTTGTCGCCCATGTCATAGCGGATTCCTGTGAAGTCAACGCCGGTCATTCCGACTGTGCGTGCCAGCGTGCGCATTGCGTCAGTCAGCTGTATTTCTCCGCCGGCACCGGGAGCGGTGTTTTCGAGAATGTCGAAAATATCCGGTGTAAGAACGCAGCGTCCGAGAATTGAATAAAGTGAGAGAATTTCTTCCTTTGTCTGGGGCTTTTCAACCATATCGGTGCAGCTGAAAAGATTGTCGCGGATCGGGTCAAGCTTCAGAGAGCTGTACTTGCGGATAGCCTCCTCGGATACAGCCTTTATGCCGACAACAGCCTTGCCGAATTCCTCATATGCGCGGATAAGCTGTCCGCATGCAGGATCCTCGCCGATAATAACGTCATCTCCGTAAAGAACGGCAAACGGCTCGTTGCCTACAAAGTTCTTTGCACAGCTTACGGCATGTCCGAGGCCCTTTGTTTCCTTCTGGCGGATAAAGAAGATATTCGCAAGCTTTGAGATACCTACTACCTCGTCGTATACATCCTTTTTGCCGGAAGCAAGAAGTCTTTCCTCAAGCTCGGGACAGCGGTCGAAATGATCCTCAATCACGCCCTTGCCTCTGTTTGTAATGATAAGTATATCCGTAATGCCGGAGCGCACAGCCTCCTCAACGATATACTGAATAGCAGGCTTATCTACTATGGTGAGCATTTCTTTGGGCATTGCCTTGGTTGCAGGCAGTACGCGTGTTCCGAGTCCTGCTGCAGGGATAACTGCTTTTGTTACCTTCATGGTTTTGTCCTCCTTTATTTAACCGGATCACCCGGTAGTATTAATGAACATCGAAGCTACTGTAAGGATCAGCTGGCATGCAATAAGCATAAATGCAAGGCCGTTATTCACGCCGCCGGTTTCCTTCAGCTTTTCAAGCATTTCCTTCTCCGAAAGGTCACTGTTCTGCTTTTTGATCCTTCTTACCTTTTTTAGCATGAAGTTATAGTACCCTCTGTTAGCAGTAAAGCCGCATACGATTATCACGACCCAGCTAACAGCACTGAGAAGATAGGGGAGCAGTGCTATAACAGTATTGGTTAAACCATAATTTTCTGCTATCCATCTTACACAAGAAAAAAACTCAAGTGAACTACCAGTTCCAATGGCTTTACTGGCTTGAATCCAGAGATCGCCTGAAAGATAATAAGAGACAAGCACCTGTACAGCATTTAATACGATCGTTAACAGCGAAATTAAAATACCCTTAAGGTACTGTTTTCTGTACAGATACCAGCCGCCGCCGAAAATAAAGGCTGCAAAGTTGAAGCGGCTTGTATTGTAGTCCCTTATTCTCTGGAATATGGGCAGGTAGTACAGCGCGTTCTGACCGATACATTTTATAAGCTCAGCGGCGCTCACACCGTCAAAATCCTCATCCGGTTTTATCTGCGGAAAAACAGAGCCGATACGTATGCCGGGCGGCAGGGAATACATATTGTCGTAGCCGTCCTCACCATCGGCGTCGTCATCCGTCTGATCGGTTGAAAAGTGGCCGAAAATTACCCTTTTGCTTTTTTCGCTTTCTTCTTTTTCGTTTGTATTCAGAAATTCACCGCAGTGCTCGCACACTATGGAATCTTTTGAATTTTTGAAGCCGCATGCAGAGCAGGTAATTGTATCCTCGCTGCTTTCGGGCTGTTCAGGTTCGGCGTCGGGAGATTTCCACGTTTCGCCATTTTTATGCAGTTCAGGGAAAATACATTTGCCCCGGACGGCGTAACAATCTCTGTGGTAAGGTGCGCCGCATTTCGGGCAGACGACGATATCGTCATCCTCCTCAAAGGGCTTTTCACAGACAGGACATTTCTTTCCGATAAATTTCATTGACATTTCTCCTGGTTGATTATACTTACTTACAGTATATTATACACCATCTTCCGGAAATTAGCAAGAAATATTTACGTCGCACAGAACCGCCATTCTGTACGCTTTTTTGAGATATGACTTTAATAAGAATGTACCCGCGGTTTCACGCACTTTAATGTCTGCGCACAGAAAAATGCCGCAGGAGTACTGAGAAATTTCTGCACTCTGCGGCATATTCAGCCATTTTTTTCAGCGGACCTTTCGTCCGGACTTTCTTTCGCGCTTGTTTTCATACATCAGCTTGTCTGCACGGGACGCGGTATCTTCAACCGATTTGTCCGTATGCGGATTATATTCTGCAAGTCCGAAGGATAGATTTATGCATTCCCATTCGTGCAGGGCAGCTTTGTTTACAGCTTCGGTTTCGGCTTCAAACTTTGCAATAAGCTCCTCGTAAATATCGAAATCCTCATCCTTCAGAAAGGATATGAATTCGTCGCCGCCGATTCTGAATACCGGACTGTGCTTGAATATCTTGCAGATCAGTCGTGTTGCGGTTTTCAGGTATTCGTCGCCCTTTTCATGGCCGTATTTGTCGTTTATGTATTTCAGGTCGTCGCAGTCGAACATGCAGACTGCAAATTCCGTGACCTCACCGCAGCTTCGGCTGCGCTGAAAATCATTCTGTATTTTATGTGGCAGGATTTCATTCTGATCTTTGTAAAGGTGAGTACGGTCAGTGCGATCTCCGCTATAATGAAGATGATAAGATAGATAAGTGCCATAATCAGTCAACCTTTCTGTTTTTGTTTTATCTGACGAAACAGGTATAACTGTTCAGTTAACCGATTTCAATAAAACTGCATGTAAGATGCAAAAATGAACAGTAAGATGCATTGCGGCTTCCGTATTGAAAAAACCGGAAGGAAAAGGGACATGACTTATCGATTTTACATTATCAGTTTTTTATAAATATCCGGTATCTGACGGCGCTTCCGGGCTTTTTCCCGGAGTGATCTGCGCCGACATCGGGGTTGAAAAAAACATCATTATGTGACATAATATAAATGTCGGAGGTGAAGATATGGAAGCTTTTATTGGTCGTGTCGGTATACCGATGTTTGTTCAACTGTCGATTGAAACGTGGAATGAACTGATTCTGATTATACTGATTTTCAGTATGATAATCGGACTGAAGCTCGACAAAACAAATACCTATACCAAGGACCTCGCCATTCCTATGAGCAAGGAGATAGTCTTTTTCTATTCGGCAATACTGATGTATAACTTTTTCGATATCGCAGCCCATCTGACGCTGAATGATCCCTCTGAGATTTCATCGTTTATATCTAAAATTTCCGTTTTCCTGTATTTTCTGGTAGGCGAATGTCAGACGCTGCTGTATCTGTATGTAATATGGAAATATGTGATTGGCAAAGACAGCGGCAAACCGCTGAAATATTTACTGTTTGCCTTTTTTATGATTCAGGGTGTGAATTTTGCGCTTCTTATTGTAAATCCGTTTACAAATGTACTGTACTTACTGAACGAAGGTAATGAATATGTACGTTGTTTCGGCTGCTACATCTGGCAGGGATTAACGATTTTCTCCTTTGTTTTTGTTTCTGTGGTTATTATACTCCGGTGGAAAAAGACGGATAAATTTGTCAGACGTATACTTGTTGTTGTTACAATTTTCCCTGTTTTAGGACTTACGGGAAGCTTGTTTATTTTAGATATCAGCCTGAATAATATTATGGTAATTATTTCGGCACTTCTGATGTTTATGATCTACGAGAAAAATAAGGCTGAAATAGCCGTAAAGAATGCCTATGATCTTGAAAATGCCCGCGTTCAGCTAATGGAAAAGCAGCTTGTTATTGAACAGAATAAGCAGGAGCTGCAGGAAAGCAAGATAAAGCTTCTGGTAGCCCAGATACAGCCGCATTTTATTTTCAATTCTCTTATGGCTTTGCAGTCGAAAAGCATGAATGACCCTGAACTGTACGAGGGAATAAAAAGTTTCGGCAAATACCTGCGTGCAAGCTTTGAGGCAATGACGGACAATATTCTCATCCCGTTTGAAGACGAGCTGAAAAACATAAGGGCATATATCCAGCTTGAGCGCATTAATTACGGCGATAAGCTCAGGGTGGAATACGATATCGAAATCGACAGCTTCATGCTGCCGGCTCTTTGCGTCGAACCGCTTGTTGAAAATGCTGTCCGCTACGGTGTGGGTACCTATGAAAAGGGCGGACTGGTAAAATTATCTGTGCGTGAGGAGTCTGAGTATATTATTATTGAGGTATGGGACGACGGCTCCGGAGGAAATAAGCTGACCGACGCCCAGAAGGGCCGCAAAAGCATAGGGCTTGAAAATGTCCGGCTTCGACTGAAGGCAATGGACATGGGCGAGCTGAGCATCAGACAGGATGAAAATGGCACCAGCGCTATTATCCGGCTGAACTATGAGGAGGAACCGATCGAAGACGGTGATGATTGATGACAGCGGCTTTATCCCCGGAATGATGACTATATCTATATCAATTATAGCATAAAATGCGGATTCTTTCCAGTTTTCATGCACCTTTTGGGTGCGTTTCGCATATGGATTTATTGCTTTGTTTTCGGCTTGTAATCAACCTTTCGCACGTATCGCTCTATTGAGTTTCACGGATTCAGGGTATATTAAGCGTATATCAGTGTTTATTCCTAACCGCAGGTAAAGCTATTGAAGCTGACAAAAACGGATACTGTGATTCTGAAAAAGTCAATATATAAATGGAAGGAGTTCCTGCTATGGGTGCCACGGGAAAAATCAATCTGAAATTTGAGAAGTATACATGGCTGCTTCCGGCGACCTTTGCTGTTTCAGCAATTATGGCTGCCTCGCTTGTGTTCTTTTGCAAAATCAGGGGTCTTGAAGGAATGGAGCTTGCCAATACACTGACCATCGGTGCGGATGTTGTCGCAATCCTTGTCGGTGTCGTACTGCTCTACAGCTGTATTCAGGATAAAAACGGAATAGGTGAAGGCACCCGGACATTTGTGCTGCTGATAACCATGAACAGCGCTGCACTCTTTTCGGATGCATGCAGCTGGCTTGTTCAGGGAATTGCTGATCTGCGATATCTGAATCTTGCCGTTAACGTAATGAATTACGCATCAAGCGCCACTTTGCTTTTCTTCTTCTGGAGATATACCATAACCGCGCTCGACCTTCATAACAAATTCATGAAGATCTGCAATGTTTTAGTTACGGTGCTCTTCGTTCCGACGCTGCTTAACTGCTTCGTGAATATATTCTATCCGCTGTATTTTTACATCGACGAAAAAGGTGTGTATTCACGAACAGAATATTTTATGTGGAGTCAGACCTTCATTGCCGTCAGTCTTATTGTCGTTCTGATAGGTTTCTTCGTATCAAAGGTTTCATTAAGGGATAAAATAATCATAGCGTCGTTTATCTTTTTCCCGGTCGGCAATATGCTGGTTACCAGATATTCCTTCGGTATATCAACACAGTATGCCGCAATGATGATTTCGATTACCCTTATCTATGGCCTGCAGTTTGCCGAAAAGCAGAACCAGCTTAAAACTACAGAAAATGAACTTGCTCTTGCAGCAAAGATTCAGTCTGATCTTCTTCCGAATATCTTTCCGCCGTTCCCGGGCAGAGAGGAATTTGATCTTTTCGCGTCAATGACCCCTGCAAAAGAGGTTGGCGGCGATTTCTACGACTTTTTCCTGATTGACGACGACCACCTGGGAATGATAATTGCCGATGTATCCGGCAAGGGTATCCCTGCTTCACTTTTTATGATGGCTTCAAAAATCCTTCTTGAAAACATTGCACTCAGCGGAGCAGAGCCGGGCGAGGTTCTGCAAAAGGCGAATGACCAGATCTGCAGGGAAAGTCACACCGATATGTTCGTTACCGTATGGTATGGAGTGCTTGAGATTTCAACGGGTAATGTAAAGGCTGCCAACGCCGGACACGAATATCCGGCTCTGAAAAAAGCTGACGGCAGCTTTGAGCTGTTCAAGGATAAGCACGGATTTGTTCTCGGCGGCATGGAAGGCATGAAATACAAGCAGTACGAATTCCATATGGACAAGGGTGCTGCTATCTTCCTGTATACGGACGGCGTTCCCGAAGCAACGAATTCCGATAATAAACTTTTCGGCACTGACAGAATGATTGCAGCGCTGAATACAGACCCGCAGGCAGCGCCCGCAGAAATACTGAAAAAAGTTCATGACGAGGTAGATAAGTTTGTCGGCAGTGCTATACAGTTTGACGATCTGACAATGCTCTGCGTCAGGCTGAATAGCGATAAAAGTAACGAAGCTGCAAAAACGAAATAAAAATACAACCTGGGCTGTCGGTATTCACAGCCCATCCGCCCGAACGCGAATACTCAGCGGTCGGGCAATTTATTGTTTTTTCAGCCAGAATAAAATTTTTGCCCGTGAAAAGTGGCTATTGAAATAATAATGCGATTATATTTCTATAAAAACGGAGGAAAATTTACAAAAAGTTTACATTTGTCTGTATCAAAATACCCCGGTTTGTTGCACATTTGTGATTTTAAGAGTATATAATAAGTGTTAAACATAATAATTATGACTTATGAAAACTAAACTGATGATTTGTGCTTTGCATAAAAGGGGGATTGATGCAAATGCTACTAAGACAAATACAGTTTTTTGTGTCTGTGGTGGATGAAAACAGCTTTACCGAAGCTGCTGCGAAAAACTATGTTTCGCAGCCTGCTATCTCACAGGCTATGAATTCTCTGGAGGCGGAGCTTGGCGTTAAGCTGATGGAACGCAAAAACAGAAGCTTTCGGATTACGACCGCAGGAGAATACTTTTATCGCAGATGCAAACGCATGCTGTCAGAGCTTGATTCAATTAAAAAGGAAACCGTCCGTCTCGGCAATGATGATGAAGCGGAGCTTCATATCGGGTATATCAATCTTTACGCAGGTCCCGAGCTATCGGAGTCGATTGCAGAGTTTTCATCGTTGTATCCGGAGGTAAGGATATCCGTTCAGAGCGGAACGCACGAGGAGCTGTACGAGGGGCTTGTTTCCGGTACGCTGGATCTGGCGCTGAATGATCAGCGAAGGGCTTTTTCTGATGAATACGTCAATATTGAACTGAAGAATGCCGAATGTATCATTGAAATTTCGTCGCGAAGCAATCTTGCTATGTTCAACAGGTTTGAAGTCGGAGATCTTGAGAGTCAGCCCTGTATAATAATTTCCTCAAAGGAACAGAGGGAAACCGAAGCTGAGTATTACCGGAACGTTCTGGGATTTCAGAGTGATTTCATTTTTGCCGAATCACAGGAGGAGGCAAGGCTCATGGTGATAGGGAACAGGGGTTTTCTGCCGATAGAAAGCGTCGGAAAGATGCCGGAGTTTTCGGGAATGATAAAGCGTGTGCCGCTTTACCGCAAAAACCGTCGCGTAACAAGAAAGTACTGCCTTTTCTGGCAGGAATCCAGAACCGGATACTACATAGAGGAATTTGCCGGAATGATGAAAAAGCGTTTGTCATGAAATGGTAAATGAAAAAGCAGCCCGTATGTAGGCTGCTTTTTTGTATTATCTATTGTTTTTTTATGACCGTGCTATGAATCAGAAGTTGATTTAATAGTTTTGGTCTGATGTTTTCCAGAACGATCAGTGTCAGACAATATCGTTTTCGGGGGGGCGGGTGTCCGGTGGACACCTCCCGGTCAAAGGCTGAAAAGCACCGACCGAGCCGACAGGCGAGAGGGGGGACTTTTTTGCAAAAGTCCCCCCTGATAATAAATTATTCACCAAAATATCTCTTCAGAAGTCCGGCGAAGCCTGCGCCGTGGCGAGCCTCGTCCTTTGCCATTTCGTGAACTGTGTCATGAATAGCATCCAGGTTCTGAGCCTTAGCCTTCTTTGCAAGCTCAAACTTGCCTGCGCATGCGCCTGTTTCAGCGTCAACGCGCATCTGCAGGTTCTTCTTTGTGCTGTCTGTGAGAACCTCACCGAGAAGCTCTGCAAACTTTGCAGCATGCTCAGCTTCCTCAAAAGCATACTTTGTGAAAGCAGCTGCAACCTCGGGATAGCCCTCTCTGTCAGCCTGTCTTGCCATTGCAAGATACATGCCGACCTCTGAGCATTCGCCGTTGAAGTTGTTGATAAGCTCCTGATAGATCTCAGGATCAACGCCCTTTGCTACGCCTACCTCGTGAACTGTTGCAAAGGAAGCATCGCCCTTCATTTCGTTGAATTTCTCCTTCGGTGCCTTGCACACGGGACATACTTCGGGAGCCTGTGCACCCTCATATACATAGCCGCATACGGAACATACAAATTTACTCATGTTATTTCCTCCGTTTTAATTTATTCCGGATAAGCCGCTGCTGTGCAGTGCGGTACCTATCCTGTCTGAGCGCTGCATTGCAGCGGCCTCATACATTGTTATTCGCTGCATTCGTCGCACAGCCCGTAAAAAAGGATATTGTGACGACGTACGCTGCATCTGCATTCCTGCTCGACCTGTCTGACGTAGTTCCGATCCGGAATCTGTCTGAGATTCGGGATGTCGATAACAGCGTCGCAGCATTCGCAGATAAAATGACAGTGCTCGCTCATATCTGCATCGAAGCGTTCCTGACCGTTTACGACAGCAACTGATTTTGCAAGCCCGGTTTCCTTGAATACAGACAGATTACGGTATACCGTCCCGAGACTCAGATCGGGCATGCTGCTATGAAGCTGTTCGTGTATCCATTCAGCTGTAGGATGGCTTTTTGTGGATGCAAGGACATGATATATAGCCTCGCGCTTTGCACTGAAATTACGTTTTGAATTCATATAATACACCTCTCATAGGTGATAAAAACGATAAAGGTTACTGTTTATATATATTATATCACATAAACAGGAGTTTGTAAATATTATTTTTTGTAAAAATAGCTGCTGCTTTTTTGAATAATTTCAGTCTGCATGGTCAATAATCAACTTACCGGAAAAACGTAAACATAACGGAGGATTATGTATGAATGTTTTTTTCAGAGCTGTGTGCTGTGCTGTTATCGTAAGCTGTCTTGTTGCCGTTGCCGGATTTTACAGAAGCTGCGAGGGGATAGAGGATAATGTGCTGCGGCTTCATATTATTGGAAATTCGGACAGCGACAGTGATCAGGCACAGAAGCTGCATGTCAGGGACGAGCTTCTGCGCTATACAGACGGACTTTTTGCAGACTGCAGCACAAAACAGGAATGTATTGAAAAAGCAAATGCGCACCTGCAGGAAATAAAGGATTGCGCAAAAAAAGCCGCCGACAGTGCCGGCGGCGGTTATGACGTTGATGCATATGTAACAAACATGCGCTTTGATACGAGGGTATATGACGATTTTACTCTGCCTGCCGGCAGATACGACGCACTGCGCATAGTGATAGGGGAAGGTCGCGGGCATAACTGGTGGTGCGTATTATACCCTGCGGTGTGCGTTCCATCTGCATGCGCCGGAATTGATTCAGCGCTCGATGAACAGCAGTCCGAAATTGTAAACGAGCCGGAAAGCTACGCCGTGCGGCTGAAGGTGGTGGAACTGTTTGAGGGGATGATAGGCTTTTTCGGGATCTGAAATCAGTTATCAGAAAAAATGGAGAAAAGTCTGCCCTGTATTTCCTTTGGACCGTTTTTGCACGGCTTAGCAAGGAATACCTGATCGTATTTTCCCTTTATGTGTGACACGCAGTCATCCGCCTTGTCCTCATCGTCAAAAATTGCGAATACAGCCGAGCCGCTGCCGGTCATTATGGAGCCGACAGCACCCTGAGAGAGCATTTCCTCTTTGATATGTTCAATTTCCTCATTGCCGGTTACGTCCTCGAATTTATTGTACAGACCTTCTGCAACCGATCTGACATTTCCGTTGCATATTCCGTTTACAACAAGGTCGGATTGATGAATGCTTTCATAGCCGTATTCATCCGATCTGCGGTACGCTTCAGCAGTAGAAATGCTGATATCCGGCTTTACAACTACAATGTGACACTGCGGCATATCAGGAAGGGGACTAAGTATCGTACCGGTTCCCGTGCCGGTCATCGTTCCGCCGTAAACGCAGAACGGAACGTCAGCGCCGATCTTTTCGCCTATTTCAGCAAGCTCGTCCGTTGTCATATCGGTATCCAGAAGCTCGTTCAGAGCAAAGAGAACCGCTGCAGCATCCGTGCTGCCGCCTGCCATTCCGGCACCGAAGGGGATACGCTTCTTGATTTTAATGCTGACGCCCTGCACGGGTATTCCTGCCGCACTGAAAAATTCCTGTGCCGCACGGTATGCAGTATTGGAGCTGTCGCAGGGAATGCTGCTGTTGGTGCAGGATACGCTGATTTCGCTTCCGTCGGGGTCAACGTTAACGGTCACGTCGTCGCAGAGCGTTATTGTCTGCATTACGGTATTAATCAGGTGATAGCCGTCGTTTCTTCTGCCGGTTATGTCGAGAAACAGATTTATTTTTGCAGGTGCTGATACAGTAATATGCATGACGCTGCCTTTCTCTGAATCAATTCAGGTCGTCAAGGAATGCTTCAATTCGCCTGAGCGCTTCCTTGATGTGATTTAATGAATATGAATACGAAACTCTCGCAAAGCCCTCTCCGCATTCTCCGAATGCCGTTCCGGGGACGATTGCGACCTTCTGTGCATAAATCAGCTTTTCGCAGAAATCCTCTGATGTAAGACCTGAGCTTTTTATGCTCGGGAATACATAGAATGCACCCTCCGGCTCGAAGCAGGTGAGTCCCATTCTGCAGAAGCCGTCAACGATAAGTCTGCGGCGCGTGTCGTATTCCTCACGCATACGCTCGATATCGCTGTCGCCGTGCTTGAGCGCTTCAATAGCCGCATACTGCGCCGTTGTCGGTGCGCTCATGATGGCATACTGGTGCAGCTTCGTCATCTGAGTGATTATCGGCTCCGGACCGAGCGCATATCCAAGTCGCCAGCCGGTCATGGCATAAGCCTTTGAAAAGCCGTTGACTACAACGGTGCGCTCCTTCATGCCCTTTATGGACGCAAAGGAAACATGGCGCTCCTTGCCGTAGGTAAGCTCGCTGTATATCTCATCGGAAAGAACAATCAGGTCGTGCTTTTCAACAACCTTTGCAATTGCTTCGAGATGCTCGCGGCGCATTTGCTCGAGCGGCATGTACCCAATCGTGCCACCACCCGTCGTGCCCGCTCCCGACGCATCTGCCAGCGTCGCCAGGCCGAAGTCGGTCACCTTGGATTGCCCCTGCGGCGTGATGATGATGTTGTCGGGCTTGATGTCGAGGTGCAGAACACCCGCCGCATGGGCGGTCATCAACGCACCCGACACCGCATCGAACACGGCCGTGACCATGTCGAGCGTGATGCTGTCGGAGAACTCGCGCAGCAGGCGGGTGAGCGTGATGCCCTCGACGAATTCCATGATGAGGTAAGCCGTGCGGTCGCGCACCTCGAAGTCGTACACGGTGACGATGCGCGGGTCGTCGAGCATGGCCGCAGTGCGCGCCTCGTCGAGGCCGGGCAGGTGGGCGAGCGACGTGACGGGGTCGTTCGCGTCGTCGTGCTCCTGCTCGGTGGTTTCGCCGCTCGCCTGCGCGTCGTCTTCCTCGGGGGCGTCTTCCCAGGGGAGCGCGCCACGCCAACGCTCGGCGGCCGATACGGGAGCGGGGCCGTCTGCAGCTTGGGCGCCTGGCAGCTTCGCGC
>ONAX01000041.1:0-30943 GCA_900315875.1 uncultured Eubacteriales bacterium
AGCGGAATATAACTTCCAAGACCCAAGTGACGCTACCAATACATGTCTGCATCTGAGACAGGTGTATGTCAATGCTGTTAAAACTGCCAATCTTACGGTTGTAAAGTCGGTCAATACAAGTGAAACCAACAACGATACGTTTACATTTACAATACAATTCAACAACGTTTTCGGTGGAACTGAGGGTGATAATAATATTGATTATAGCACAATATATTACAAGAAAAACGGCGGAACTGCAACACCTTTGACTACCGGATCCGGTATTACCGGCGGACGGTTTGAAATGAATGTAAACGATTATGTTACAATTGAGGGTATTCCGGTAGGAACACATTACACAATTACGGAATCAACACATTCCGGATATGTTATTTCCAACAGCACCGGAAATATTGCAAATAATGAGGAACTTACGAGTGATACTACAATTCCGGTTATGAATGTAAGAGCTCTTGGTAAGATGAGAGTGCAGAAGCTCTGCTATGACAGTAACACCGGGGTAATTATGACTGGAGTTACCAACAAATTCCCGATTATTGTGACATTGACAAACTCGACATACGATCTGACAAATTATTCGTACACAGCAGTCAAGGAAGGAAACGCCCTGCTCGGTGACGACTTTGATGTACAATTTAGCAATGATAAACACACCGCAACGATAACATTGATGGTGACACCGAACGACAGCGCAGACTTTGATTCTGCTGTAGAGCTTTCAGGTATTCCGCTTGGTAGCACTTATTCGGTGGCAGAGGGAGCTACTCTTCCGATGGGTTACAGTCAGGCTACAATTAAGCCGTCAGGCTCTGCGTTCGCAAACAGCACATTCAATCACAATACAAGCGCTACATATAGCAATGTGTTCTATGACAAAAGTACACATACAATAGCTGAAGGAGTAGTGGATATTGTAACGGTAGAGAATGAGTATACGCCCATCATCATGCCCACCACCGGCGCTTCCGGAATAATTTTCATATTCCCCCTCGGTATCCTCGCAATAACCCTTTCGGGTGCTGCGTTCGTGATATATAACCGTCGGATGAACTCCGGCAAAAAAGCACCGAAAGGGAGGTATGTGAGGAAGTGATCTGCGTATAGTAAGTCCCCCCCGTGGGGCATGCGGATAGAAAAATAATGCACTGCCGGCGTTTGTGCATGGGTCGTCGCAGTGCATGGGCAAAAACCCATGCGGCAAAATTGAGAACATTTTGGGAAAAATCTATATTAAAACAAACGGAGGTAATTAATTATGAAAAAGAAAATGTTCAAACGAGCAGGCGTTGCTGTCCTTTCAATGGCAATGCTGCTGAGTATGGGCGCTGTGGGAGCTATCAGCGCGAGTGCATATGGTACAGGTTATGGAGGATTAACACTAAATTCCACTGCATCTGAGATAAAAGCGTACAAAGTTGCTGAATTTACAGGTGGAGCCTGGAGTTGGGTTACAGGAATCGACACAGTAACTTCAAGTGATATGAATACAGTTACGGCTTCAGGCACTGCAGATGATGCAGCAGCATTGAAGACAATTGCGGATAAATTAGCTAAAGATTCACACCTTGGTAGCGGAACGACACTTAATGCTACTTCTGAAAATGAATTGCCAGCTGGTTATTATTTGATAGTTTCAAAAGGCGCAGGAAAGATATACCAGAATAAACTTGTCGAAGTCAAAGCTAATGAGGGAAAGACTCTGAATAATGATAAGGCAAGTCCAATAACAGTAAACAAGACCATTACTGGTGTTGAAACTAATAAGGGTGGAGTTATATCTTCTACGGATAACAAAAAAGCAAGTGCTCAGAATGGTGCTACAATTACATATCAAATCGTAACCGACATTCCTACATATTCTTCACAGGCAACAATTGCAAATATGGCTGATTATATGATTGTCGATGACTACGACGACACTTTTACAGATGTAGCTATATCCTCCGTAGTTATTGATAGTACTACACCAACAAATCTTACTCAGGTCACTACAGAAGACGGAATCGCTGGTGCAGAAAATGCTGGAAAGTATTATTATAGTGCTGCGAATATTGCTGAAGGAAACAAAGGATTCACTATTAAGATAAATAAGAAATCTATTTTGGATAATGGTGGAAAACATGTTACTGTTACATTTACTGCAAAATTAAACACTGATGCAAGATCAAATTATGAGTATCCCAATGATGTAGATTTTACATATGATAATACCTTTAATGCAACTGGTGGTACAGATACTCTTGAGAGTGATGCTAAGGTTTATTCAGTACCTATTGAGGTATTTAAGTATCATGATGTAAGTGGTCAAGAAACTGCAATTACAAGCGGTGACGCTGTATTTAAGCTTAAAAACACAACAACCAATGTTGAATATCAAGAAAATACTAATGCAAATGGTAAAGCAATTTTTACATCACTTCCTGCAGGAACTTATGAGTTGACTGAAACAACTCCGCCTGCTGGTTATAAGAAAATTGATACCACAATAACACTTGTTGTAACAGTTGGAACGGATGGTTCAGTAAACGTAACAGAAAGTGGAACTCCACTTACAAAAGACGGAATTTATTTCCAGAGAAAAGTTGAAAATACTCCTCAGGAATCCCTCCCCGGCACAGGCGGCATGGGTACAATCATGTTCACCGTTGGCGGTGCTGCAATAGTTCTTTGCGCAGGCTTCATGTTCGTAATCTACATGAGAAAAAGACGCGCTGAGGAAGAATAATAAAAAAACTTGTTTGCGTCTTTGACGCTGCGGACTGCCCGTTCCCCCACCGGGAGCGGGCTTTCCAAAACCTCCGACGGCTGTGCGGAGGGTTTGGAAAGGGAGTCCACCCTCTCCGTCACGCCTGTACACCCTCTCCGTCACGCCTGTACACCCTCTCCGTCACGCCTGTACACCCTCTCCGTCACGGCTGCGCCGTGCCACTTGTCTCCGCTGCCGCGTCGGTCGGCGCTTCTCAGCCTTCGGCTGAGAGGTGTCCACTGGACACCCGCGCCCCAGAGGGGGAGGTCGGTGTAGACCCCTTACAAAGTAGTGGCTTTCAAAAAGAGCTCCCCCTCTGGGGGAGCTGGCAAAAATTGCTATGCAATTTTTGACTGAGAGGGTAAAAGGGGGAGCTGGCAGCAAACGACGAACATCGGCCAGTGACTGAGAGGGCGAAACACAGAAGCTGCCAGCGAAGGATGAACAAAGGTAAAATGGACGGAAAAATTAGAAGAAAGAAGTATGACCGTTCTGGAAATAAAGCCACAATGCTCGACAAAGCCCGAAAGCTCCGAAGTGAAATGACTCCGCAGGAGAAAAAACTGTGGTATAATTATCTTAGGTATTATCCCCTGCATTGGTATAAACAATTTATTATTGAAGGATATATTCTTGATTTTTATTGTCACTCTGCAAAGCTTGCAGTCGAAATTGATGGTATGCAGCATAATAATGAGGACGTTGCTGAATATGACATCACACGCACAGAGATGCTGAGCTCTTACGGAATAGATGTGCTCAGAATAACGAATAATGAGGTTGATACGCTGTTTGAGGGTGTCTGTGAAAAAATAAATATTGCTGTTGAAAAAAGACTTAATATTTCCCGGAGGTAGGTCAAAAAATTTGAACGAAAACAAACTAAAACCCATATTCTTTGTTGTGGCTGTCAGCTTTCTGTTTTTCGCAGGCGTTGCCGCCATTCTGTACCCGGTGGCAAGTAACCTGCTGTCGCTCTCCACTTCAAGAACTGTGATTTCTGACTATGTTGATACCGTGCAGGCTCTGCCGGATAATGAAAAATCCAGGCTCTGGGATCTTGCACATAAATATAATTACGATATAGCCCATAGTAATTATTCCGACGGGCTTGAGCGCTCAATCTGCTCAGACGACGGTGTTGTATGCTATGTTGATGTGCCGGATGTCGGCATTTATCTGCCGTGCTACTACGGACCTACCGATGAAAACCTTGCAAAGGGTGCGGCACTTCTTGAAAACACCTCCCTTCCCGTCGGCGGCAGCAGCACTCATAGTGTTATTTCCGGTCATACGGGACTGCCCTCTGCGGAAATGTTTACTAACCTTGATCAGATAAAGGAAGGGACTGTGTTTTATATACACGTCCTCGATGGTGTTCTTGCTTACAAGGTTGACCTTATAAGCGTCGTTACACCGGAAAAGGTGGAGCTTCTCCGAGTTTTCGAGGGAAAAGACTATTGCACACTGCTGACCTGTACCCCATACGGAATTAACGACAAGCGGCTGCTTGTGCGCGGTGTGCGCATACCATATGATGCACCGTCATCTGACAGCAGCATCTCTGCTCCCTTGCGAAACGACGATACAACCGACGCCGAATTAAAGAAAGAAATATATAATCAACTTGTAATAATAATTATCATTGCTGCGGCAGCCGTGTTGCTTTACATTGCGGCTGTAATATGGCTTATAGCATCTCTGCGCGTCAGAAAAAAGGCTGCGCATATGCGGCAATGACGGAGGAAACCCATGTCCCTGAAAAAACAGATAAAACGGCGGCTGCCCCTTGTGGGAATATTTCTTGTGCTGCTTGCGGGAGTCGGGCTGTTTATGTACCCGATTGTCAGCAACTGGTACGGCGAATACACCGCCCATACGGAAATACAATCATACGACCGGGAAATTCAGAAAATCGGTAACGAAGCTGTTGAGCGTATTTTCAAGGAAGCCCAGGCGTATAATGACGCCCTCGCAAAGCACGAAAACGAAAAGATCTCGGCGGCAGATTATAAATCCCTGCTTGCCGTAAGCGATTCAATCGCATATATAGAGATACCCAAAATAAAGGTCTACCTTCCGATATTCCACGGTCTGGACGACGACGTCCTGCAGCGTGGTGTCGGACATATGGAGGGTTCATCCCTTCCTGTCGGCGGCAACAGCACCCACTGCGTTCTCGCAGGACATACGGGTCTGCCCTCGGCTAACCTGTTTACTGATCTTGACCAGCTGAAAGAGGGAGACATGTTCTACATACATACCCTCGACAAGGTTCTCGCATACAAAGTTGACCAGATCGCTGTGGTTCTGCCCTACGAAATGGAATACACCGAGATCGAGCCGGTGCGGGACTATGTTACACTTGTTACCTGCACTCCCTACGGCATAAACAGTCACAGGCTGCTTGTCCGCGGAACGAGAGTAGCATACCTTACTCAGGATATGGAGCATACTCAGCCCTGGCCTGTTATCCATACCGAGGCTCAGAAGATTCCCTTCCGTACTATTGTATGGTACGCATCGCTGATAATAGTCAGCGTAGTGCTTATAATAATTCTGATAATTCTTTTCATGCCTGCATTCCGGCGCAAAAAGCCTGAGCAGACAGAACCCGAGGACATACCAAAGGAGGAATGATGTCATGACCAAAAGAATATGTGCAAGCGCCTTAGCGCTGCTGATTACCCTGTGCACGTTGTGTGCATTTCCGGTCTTCGTCAGCGCAGAGGGCGAGAAAACGGGTAGTGTAACCTATGATGCCGGTCCCACCGGAGAAGGTTCGGGTATGGAGCTTTTACCGATCGGCAGCATAACTGATGGTAAAATAGTTTTCGACGAGGCCTTTTCCTGGATAGAGGTGGATAAGCTTCTCGAGGGTGACGCTGATTATATGAGAGACACGGCGTGGGCTGCGCAGAATCAGGTTATTGAAAACACACCTGACGGCGGAATCAAAAAAATGCTGAATGCTGACGGAATAGCAGTCTGGAAAGATGTACCGGTGGATAAGGTGTATCTGCTGTTTGTGTTCCGTACTAAATCAGCAGTGTTGCAGCCAAGCATCTTTTCCATCCCGATGGATGTAGACGGCGAGCGTGTGACAGATGTAACTGTTACGCCGAAGCAGATGGTTCTTAATGACGAGAACAGTCTGGGTGCTGTTGTTCTTAATAAGTTTGGATATGAGAACCGTCGCCTTGAAGGTGCTGAGTTCACACTTTGGGAAAAGTACTATTATTACGAAGATGAGGAGCTTCCTGAAGGATGTGACAAAGACAGCGATGATTACGGCACATTCTACTGGCATCAGCTGGGCGATACCTTTACCACCAATGAAAAGGGACAGATAATGGCAGAGGAGCTTCCTTTTGGCGACTATCGTTTTATTGAAACAAAGGCTCCTGAAGGGTACATTACAGATTCCCGTCCGCTTCTGTTCACTGTTTCCGAAATGGCCATGGTTAAGCTTGAAAACGAGTTTTATGTTGCTGAATACGGCAAGATTGTTGAACTGAACGTTGAAAACAAGATCGATCCGGACAATCCCCCTCCTTACTATGCAGAGGAGAAGTCGGAAATAAGCAAGCCGGAACCGTCTGTTGCTTCTGATATTATTGCTCCCGAGGGTGGTCGTCCGCAGTTAACAAGTGACGATATCAAAAGGTATATTACCGTCGGAGCTATTGTGGGTCTTTCACTTATTGCCATAATAGTGCTTGTACTTATCGGCACCAGGAAAAAGAGTGACAAAAGCGAAAAATAAATACACATACGTGTAAAGCGTTGCAAATAAAAAGTCAGTGAATTACGGTTCGCTGGCTTTTTGCATTTTTACCGTTGTAAGCATCGAAAAAGAATGAAGTTTTATTAAAGCTGTAAAATTATTAAAATATACTTGATTTAATCCTCCGTAAAGCTTATTATATATTATGTAACCCCGGCTCCGTCAAAAACGGCGCCGCTATTAATTTTGAAAGGAACATTTCATGAATAATAAAAGCGAAAACACCTCAGGTGCATTCCTTACTAAGGTGTCAGCTGTTCTGAAAACGCTAAAAATAGATCCCGATAAGCCTGTTACATTTGTCCAGCAGCTTGCAGTTATGTGTGTAGTGCTTTTTGTATCGTGCCTGCTGTTTACTGTAGTGTACATTTTTCAGGCTGTAAGATACGGCGGCGAAGCAAATGCCGCACAGACAACTCTGTCAGAAGAAAGCAGTGCTACGCAGCAGCAATCATCTGCCGCTGCAGCGCCAGCCGGGCAAAGCTCACAACAGGAAAAGCAAAGCTCTGAAAAATCCGGAGCCGGAAAGACACCCGGGAAAGGTACCGCATGCTCAGAGCTTTTTGACAGCATGACCACAGTTACAAAAAGCGCTGACGATATCCACAATGGTGCGCTGATACTTGTAAATAAAGACTATTCATGCCGTACCGACGGGGAAAACGTGGAATCACTGATGTCTGTCAAAACAGGTAGCTATCTTGTGTCTGATGCAACGGTATCACTTGATTCTTCTATTGTTGAAAACGTAAACGATTTCTTTGACGATTTTGCTTCCATATACGGCGATACAGATGTTATGGTTGCATGCGGATACCGCAGCTATTCCACTCAGGTAGGACTTTTCAATCAGGAAATATATAATAAGGGCGAAATAGAAGCCGAAAACTGGGTGGCTCCTCCAGGCTACAGCGAACACCAGACAGGCTATGCCTTTGACCTGGACCTTAATATTTCAGGACAGAGCGGCATAAAATACGACGGCGAAGGCGTATACTCCTGGCTTAACGAAAACTGCGGCAACTATGGCTTCACTCTCAGATACAGATCCGGCAAGGAGTCCGTAACCGGTTATTCCTACGAGCCGTGGCACTTCCGGTATGTCGGTCTGCCTCATTCGGTGTACATGGAGGATAACAATCTCGTATTTGAGGAGTATATCGAAATGCTGCGCAGCTATACCGTAGATAATGCTCTTGTCCTGACAGATAACAACGGCGGCGGATGGTGCGTTTACTATGTTCCCGGAGAGCAGTTCGGAGATACATCTGTTCCGGTGCCTGAGGGTTATGATTACACGATATCCGGTGACAATGTTTCAGGCTTTATCGTAACTGTAAAAAAATACTGAAATAATGATTATTCTGAAGCTCCGTTTTTTGCCACTGCGGCATAATACGGGGCTTTTTTCTTTAAAACAGACAAAAATCAGCAAAAAAACATATTACCTATTGAAAAAAAAGTCAAAAGCATGTATAATACAATAGAACCGCCTGATAGTACTAATGTTGATATGTGGGGGTGTAGACTTAATGGATCCGAATATAATTGGTCTGATAATTGCAGGAATTCTGTTTGCTGCACCCGTTGTAATAGTAATAGCTATTGTTTTGTTCGTCGTTTTTAAGGTGAAATCAAAGGTCTCGCAGTTTGAGCGTGAATCCGGAATTAAAATAGAACCCAAAAAATTCGTGGATGACCTTAAGGGCTCACCGGTTATGCAGCATGCTCCGGCATCTCTTAACGGAATGGATAAGATCTATGTTCCGATGATAAAAAAGGAGTTTCCGGATCTTGATCTGAGCGCCGTTTTTTCTCATGTGGAAATGGTGATGAAAACGTATCTTGACTGCATTGAGGAAAAGAATACCAGCGAGCTTGAGAATAAAATGGTTGTTGCACCTGTCCTTGTTCAGAAGGCTCAGGCAATTATCACAGACCTTCAATCACAGAATAAAACCGTGTACTACGATAATATAGTTATTCATAAATCTGTTATCAGCGACTATGTTAAGGAAAAGGGACTTGCTACCATCAGCTTTCAGTGTGCTGTCGGCTATCTGAACCATGTTGAAGATCAAAACGGCAAAATGCTCAGGGGCAGCAAGGAAATAAGCGAAGAGACGGTATATGTTCTTAAATATTCGAGGGTTATAAATCAGGAACTTGCAAAACAGTCGGGAGAAGTTGATGTTCTTGCAGTTTCGTGCCCGAATTGCGGCGCTCCGATACCCAGAGGCAGCGTTGCAAGATGTCCGTATTGCCGTACGGAATTCCATAACATGACTGAAGATGTCTTTGCATGGGCATTTACAGATATCAAAGAGAAAAATCTCATGACCAAAAAAATATTTTAATAAAGGAGATGCAGTATTATGGGAATTATCAAAGCAGCACAAAGCATGCTGGGCGGCTCACTTGGTGATCAGTGGCTGGAAGTTATCGAACCTTCCGACATGGACTTCAATACGGTTGCATGCCCCGGCGTTGCCAAGGCAAGAAATGATTCCAGAAACACAAACCTCAAAGGAACAGCAGCAACTATTTCCAATGGTTCTATTATCCACGTATATCCGGAGCAGATGATGCTTCTGGTAGACGGCGGCGCAGTAGTAGACTATACCTGTGAGGAAGGTTACTATGAGGTAAAAAATTCTTCACTTCCTTCTCTTATGAACGGACAGTTCGGCGATACACTTAAGGAGACCTTCAACCGTTTCCGTTTCGGCGGTGTTACACCGACTTCTCAGAGAGTTATCTACCTTAACCTCAGACCTATTACCGGCATTATGTACGGTACATCACAGACAATCGATTATCACGATCAGGCACTTAACCTCTATGGCGAAGTTATGGCAAGAGGTAAGTTTGCAATCGAGATCACAAACCCGATTCTCTTCTACAAGAAGGTTATTCCGCCGTCAGTTGTTATGAACGGCAAAACTCTGACAATGGATGATATCTATGAGCAGAGATATGATATGAAATTCCTCGACTGCCTCAGCGACGGTATGGCACAGCTTTCCGATGAGGGCGTTAGCATTGCCAAGATTAACAAGAGCAAGGGCAGAGTCAAGGAGATAATGAAGGAGCGTCTGAAGGAAGACTGGGACGAAAAGCTCGGTTTCGGCCTTTATGACCTTGACCTCGTTGTTAAGTACAGCAGGGAGCTTCAGCAGAAGATCGATGAGAGATCTGAGATGCAGTTCCTTAACGATCCGTCCATGAGAGAGACCATGATGCAGAAAAATATTTCCGAAGGCATCAAGGCAGCAGGCTCCAATTCGGCCGGCGCTATGACAGGTTTCATGGGCGTAGGCATGGGCATGAACGCTATGGGCGGATTCATGGGTAATGCTTCTAACGCTAACATGCAGCAGATGCAGATGCAGCAGCAACAGCAAATGCAGCAGCCTCAGATACAGCAGCCTCAGATGCAGCAGCCTCAGGCAGCTCCTGCAGGCGGTTGGGACTGTGCATGCGGCTATAAGGGCAATACAGGCAAGTTCTGCGCTAACTGCGGACAGCCGAAGCCGGTTCCTGCAGCAGGTGGTGCATGGAAGTGCAGCTGTGGTCAGGAAAATACCACTAAGTTCTGTGCAAACTGCGGACAGCCTCGTCCTGCAGCTGCAAAGAAGGTTAAGTGCGACAAGTGCGGATATGAACCCGACATGAGCCAGCCGATTCCGAAGTTCTGCCCGAACTGCGGTGATCCTATTAACGAGGCTGACATGGTCTGATCCTTAAAAACTAAATAGCGGCGTCCGTGCCGTCGATCGTTCCGGCGGCACGGACATAGTTATAATAAAGCGGCATTGCCGTATGTCAAGTGAGGTGAATTGTCGGTTGTGACCCTGCGGATATTGTGCCTGCCGGTGCATTAAGGGTCAGAACGGACGTGAATATGGACGCTTTATCGTATGAGTGCATAAACTGCGGCGGCCCGCTGCAATTCAATGCCGAAAAAGGCGCTTTCTTCTGCCAGTACTGCCGAGGTACCTTTACGGAGAAGGATATCGAGGAGCATTACGCAAAGGAAAACGCTAAAATAGACCAGGCGCACGTGGAGGAAAAAGCTCTGGATCCGGACGACTTTTTCGGAAATGCTGCCCTGTATGAATGTAATACCTGCGGCGCAGAGGTAATCGCAGATAAAAATACAGCCGCAACCTTCTGCGTATACTGCCACAACCCTGTTGTGCTTACAAACAGGCTTGCAGGCGAGTTCAAGCCCAACAAGGTAATTCCATTCAAGATATCAGAAAAGGAAGCCAAGGAGCGTTTTATGGCTTTCTGCAAAAAGAAAATGTTCCTGCCGAAGGACTTCGTTTCAAATGCTCAGCTCGACCTTATGAAGGGCGTTTACTACCCGTACTGGTTAGTCGATACCCAGAAAACAGGCGGCATTGAGGCTACGGGAAAAAAGAAGAGAAGATGGCGAGAGGGTAACTATGAATACGAGGAAACCACTACTTATGCAGTACGCAGAAGGGGTAATATCTATTTCAAGGGCTATCCTCATACTGCGCTGAAAAATGACGAAAACCTCAAGGCGCTCAAATATGTCAACCCCTACAATGACGAAGAATTCCGTCCGTTTACCATGCCGTATCTGACGGGCTTCCTTGCAGAAAAGAGAGATGTTGACAGAAAGGATATCCAGGCTGAGGTTGACGAGGAACTCAGGGGCTACGCCAGCAGGATATTCAGGGATTCCGTTGAGGGCTATGATTCCGTAACGGTAGACAGCATGGACCTGAAAACCGTAAACGAAAGCTGGGATTACGGTATGATGCCCGTATGGATGATGACCTTCATTTATAACGGCGAGCGTTATCTTTATGCAATGAACGGCCAGACCGGTAAGAATTTCGGTGAGCTGCCTCTGGATAAGGGCAAGCTTATGGGCGTTGCTGCCCTCGTTGGAGTGGGTCTGTTTATTCTGGGTACGATAGGAGGTTTTATCCTGCTATGAAAAAGACATTTACTTTTGCGGCTCTTATTGCCGTTATCATGATGATATTCACTATCAGCTGTCTGCCGATAGTTGTCAGTGCTGCCGACGCTCAGGAAGAGCCCACTGTCGTAACAGCAGATATTGATAAGCAGGCTCAGACTGCTTTGACGGATACACCCTCCGATGATTCACCGGAAATAGTTCGTGTAGGCAAATCCTCCGGCAAAAGCCACAACATCTTCCTTGCAGTAATTGTAGGCTTTGGTGTTGCAGTTGTAGGCACGGCTATATTCATATTCGTCAATATCAACGGCTATAAGAATAACGGTAAAACTGAGCCTTATCCTTTTACGAGCAAGGCTCCGCTTGAGCTTACGGTTAAGGATGACGTCCTGATAAACAAAGAAGTTACAAGCCGTAAAATCGAGTCAAACAATAATAACAACTAACATTGATTCCCTCAAGGTTAGAATAAGCGGTGATGCTTTATGAGATTTGATGTTATGCCTGTGGCAACCGAAAAACAGCTGATAGAGCTTGAGGAAACTGCATACAACGTATGGCATAATTACTACAAGGATATTTTTTCTCCGGAGCAGATCGATTATATGCTCAAAAAATATCAATCGAAAAGCGCAATGAAGGAGCAGATGAGCGAGGGCTACATCTACTATATGCTTCTTTCCGACGGAAAGCTTGCAGGTTATATGTGCGTTCTGACGCAGAGCAATCATGTTTTTCTGTCCAGGCTGTATATCAAGGCTGAATATCGTCGTCAGGGTCTTGCAAAGCGTGCGCTGTCACACCTGGAGAATGTATTTACAAATCCTGAGCTTGGCTTTACCCATATCAAGAAGATAATTTTACGCGTTGAGCGCAAAAACAGCTTTGCTATCAATGTGTATGAGCATCTGGGATTCAAAAAGGTAAGAGCTGAGGACAGGAATATCGGCAGCGGTTTTGTATGCTGCGAATATGTAATGGAACGAAATATTCAGAAGAAATAAGGCGATAAAATGGGCAATAAACTTAAGGCTTATATCAGCTCGCTGCAGCAGCTTCTGAACAGTGGTGAAAAAATAGAAAATGCCGAGGCACTGAAAAACGAGCTTTACAGGGAGATAGTTTTCTGGCAGCATGAAAGAATAGTGCACCTGATTGTTACCTTCCTTTTCGCTATAGTAACAGTTGCGGTGCTGCTGACAATTTCATTTATGCCGAGCATTCCTCTGTTTTTGCTGTTTGTCATGCTGCTTGTGCTACTTTTGCCGTACATCTGGCATTATTATATTCTGGAAAACGGAGTGCAGACTCTGTACGTTATTTATGAAGAGCTTTGCCGCCGTTATCCGCAGCCTGGCGTGCCGTCGGCATGCGTTCCTGAGCTGCACGGAGTGAAGCTTAAAGACGATTTCTTCAAAAAGCAATAAAAAAAAACTGCCGCAGATTTTTGTCTGCGGCAGCTTTTTGCTTATTTTTCGTTATCGACCTCAACATCCACAAATTTGGATGAATCGGCAACTCTTTTTTTGCGCGGTTCCTTTTCGCCTTTGATTTCCTTCAGGTTTTTGTTGAACCATATTATGGTGATGATATCCCAGATGCTGCTGATCGTGAGGGCAATACCCACGAATCTCATAAGCCAGTCGGAAGCGCCGAACGGATTGAAGAATGAAACAACGCCGGCAGCTATCATCACAAGAGCAAAAATGACCTGACTGATCCAACCCTTGGATTTGACATGTGCGAAGTCGATCGCATGCTGCAGCTTGATAACGCCGCAGATGAAAAGTACGATCGAAAGCGCTGCGGTGATGAATGCCGCAAGGTTATCCGGCATTATGATAATGTACGTTCCGAAGCCGATGCAGGCGCATCCGGAAATCAGTCCGAAGGATCCGAAAACCTCCTGTCTGCGCAGGCGGATATAATCGATGATGTTCAGCACGCCCCATATGCAGAGCATTATGCCGACAGCCCTGCAAATTATGTCCTTGGATTTATCGGGAAAAATTATCATGACTATGCCGAGAACCACAAGACCGATGTTTATCACAATAAAATTGCGATAAATTTCTTTTGCCTTTTTTTTGACCTGTTCGAGATCCATACAGACCCCTCCCTTATAATATATTATTTATAGTTAAATTTTACCATAAAAACTAATTTTATTCAAGCACTATGGGCAAAAATTAATAAAAATCAGTACAACTATTCTGCATCACGATGCGCGTTAATCATAAAAAATCCTCCCTTTTGAGGGAGGATGATTATTAATAAAAATGCTGATCGGAACGATAAGCCGGGTTCTGTCGTGAACAGCCATCTATCTTGGCAGCCCGTTGCCGGTACTGCTCAGTGCCACCTGCTGAAGCCATCGGGCCGATGAATACACTTCGCTGCGGTGTTGCTCCGGATAGGGTTTACATGGCCGCACAGTCTCCTGTGCGCCGGTGAGCTCTTACCTCGCCTTTCCATCCTTACCCGACAAAGTCGGGCGGTTTATTTCTGTTGCACTTTCCCTGGGGTCACCCCCGGCGGCCGTTAGCCGTTATCCTGCCCTGTGGAGCCCGGACTTTCCTCGGGTGCGGCCTTTCGGCACTGCATCCGCAGCTGTTTGTCCCGGTCAGCGTTTTTAATTATAACGTATTTTTTGTTGGTTGTCAATTCTATGATGGTTGTAAAATAAGGAGAATGCAGTGCATCCCGATCCGCCCGACCGCCGCAGGGTAGGCGCACTAAAAAAAGGAGCTGCGAATTATATCACAGCTCCTTGAAAATATTACTATTATTCCGTTATTCTTGCAGAACCGGATTCTCTTGCAGCCTGCATAACGGCAGCAGCTACAGTCTGACCTATGCGCTTGTCGAATGCGAAGGGAAGAATATATTCCTCGTTAAGCTCGTTGTCGTCTACAAGAGATGCAATTGCCTTTGCAGCGGCAACCTTCATTTCGTCGTTGATCTCCCTTGCACGGCAGTCAAGTGCGCCGCGGAAAATGCCCGGGAAGCAGAGAACGTTGTTGATCTGGTTCGGGAAGTCGGATCTGCCTGTACCGATTACCCTTGCGCCTGCTGCCTTTGCAAGGTCAGGCATGATCTCGGGGGTGGGGTTGGACATTGCGAAAACGATAGCGTCCTTGTTCATGGAGCGTACCATTTCCTCGCTTACGATATTCGGAGCGGAAACACCGATGAAAACGTCTGTGCCCTTCATTGCGTCTGCAAGGGTGCCGTTGAGGTGCTCGCGGTTTGTTACCTTAGCCATTTCAGCCTTGGCGCTGTTGAGGCGCTGGTCGCCTTCACAGATGATGCCTACGCTGTCGCAGATGGTCAGATGCTGTACGCCCATTTTCATAATGAGCTTGCCGATTGCGATACCCGCAGAGCCTGCGCCGTTGATCACAACGCGGATGTCACTGATATTCTTGCCTACGATCTTCAGAGCGTTGAGCATTGCGGCAGCAACAACTACAGCAGTACCGTGCTGGTCGTCATGGAAAACGGGAATGTCGCAAAGCTCTTTAAGCTTGCGCTCAATCTCAAAGCAGCGCGGAGCTGCGATATCCTCGAGATTGATTCCGCCGAAGGAACCGGAAATGAGGTATATTGTACGAACGATTTCGTCTACATCCTTGGAGCGCACGCAAAGCGGAAAAGCGTCTACGTCACCGAATTCCTTGAAAAGAGCACATTTGCCCTCCATAACAGGCATGCCGGCTTCGGGGCCGATATCGCCCAGACCGAGAACAGCTGTACCGTCAGTTACAACGGCAACGAGGTTGCTGCGTCTTGTGAGCTTGAAGGACTTGTCATAATCCTTCTGTATTTCGAGGCAGGGCTCGGCTACACCGGGAGTATATGCGAGGGAAAGCTCCTCGGAATTTGTTATGGGAGCACGGGAGATTACCTCGATTTTACCGTTCCATTCATAATGCTTTTCAAGGGACTGCTGTCTGATATCCATATTGAATCCTTCTTTCTTAAAACTATCCGTCACTTTACAGACAAAGCTATTGTATCACATCTTACAGCAATATTCAACGTTGTCAACTGAAGAAATACAAAGTTTTGCGAAAGCCGGAGGATTATTATTGGGCTGATACCGTAAAATCGGGACATCGATTTTGATTGACAGTCGGTTTTTGGAATGTTATACTCATCATAGGGGCGATGACTATGAATGAAATCAAGATTGAAAATATGATAGGACCGTCAGAAACTATTATGTGGAAGGGTCATCCGGACAAGAAATGCTTTATTATGGAGAGCATTTTTAACCCGATGCTGTTTTTTTCGCTCATATGGCTTCTGTTTGATCTGACGTTTATTTCGGCTTTAATAAACAGTATGATGCCCTCTCCGGATGCGGATGTACCAAATCCCGGTATCACTGATTTTTTGCCGTATATATTATTCTTTTCGATTCACCTTATGCCTGTATGGATCTATCTCGGAGGAATAATCGGCTCGATTATAAACCATAAGAAGGAAACTTTTCTTCTGACTGATAAGGCGGTCTATATCTATCACGGCGGATTGGGAAGTACGATAATGCGCATTGAATATAGGGATATCGAATATATCAGTTTCAAGCGCGGACTGTTTGACAATATTTTCGGTGTGGGGGATATTTATTTCAACCGCTATAATGAGATTTCTTACAGCAGAAAAAGAAATCAGAGAAACATGTTTATTTTCAAGGATATTCCTGATTTTGAAAGGGTCTATCAGAAAGCGGTCAGACTGCTGCAGGAAGCAAAGCTTCCCGATGGCGAAGAAGAAAGCTCTTCGCGTGATAAGTTTGGATACTGAACATAATACAAAAAGTCAGTGAACCGGAATTCACTGACTTTATTATTTTAAGTATTTTCAGCCCGCCGGATTCTGCACGGCTGTGCTGCTTACGACGCGCTTCATAATGTAGGGAAGAACCTCCTCAGGCGTCATTCCGAGCGCCAGCGCGAGTTCGCCGTAGACAAGCTTTTCAGCCTGCTTCAGCATTGTTTCGTCGTTCTGGTGCAGATGGCGTCCGCGCTCTTCCTGAAAAACGCGGTGAAGGTAAAGGCTTTTTATCAGCATGAGCGTGCCGAGGCGATCTCCGGAGTTCAGTATTTCCTGAAAGCGGAGTTTTCTTTCGTTATCGTCTGTTATCCATTCGGGATCGCTTTTTACTACGTTTTCAACCATCTCCTGTGCCTGCGAGCAGGTCATGATATCCTTCATTTTTGATATCAGCTTGTCATTTGCACACGGAACATATACCGTTGAATTTTCGTCATAAACAGGCCTCAGAACGAAATAATCGACATATTCGCCGCGAAGGCGCCTTTGCTCCTTTCCGGCAATGCGGCACACACCCTGTGAACCGTACAAAACCGTATCCCCAACGCCGTGCATAACAATTCCCCTTTTCCGAAGTATATATTAATTATAATACTTTTCTGAAAAAATTGTCATGGGCAAATTCAACAAAGATACGGTGAACGTAACTGCGCAAGCAAGCTTACGGATTTGACGGCTGTGCAACACCCTCGGGACGATTGATGGTGTCGGAACCGAAGTATATGTTGTACCATACGAGGAATACATAGATAGTCCAGACCTTGCGGCTGTTGTCGTCCTTGCCGTTGAAGTGATCGTCAAGATATGAAACGATAACGTCAGTATTGAAGAACTTTTCAGCTGTCTCCGAGCGGAACATTTCCTTGACGATGTTGTAGTACTTTTCGTCCTTGAGCCATACTCTTGTGGGAACAGGGAAGCCGAGCTTCGGCTTCTGTGCCGTTGCCTTTGGAAGATGGCGCATAGCAGCCTGACGCATAGCATACTTGGTTGTGCCGTGAGCAATCCTGAGCTTTGTGGGAATGGTACGAGCAACTTCCCATACGTTGCGGTCAAGGAAAGGAACTCGCAGCTCGAGAGAGTTAGCCATACTCATTCGGTCAGCCTTGAGAAGAATGTCGCCGACCATCCAGAGGTTGATGTCGAGGTACTGCATTTTTGTTACCTCGTCGTAGCTCTTTACCCTGTCGTAGTATTTGCGGCAGAGATCCTGCGGGCGGGTGACTATGGAATTATCCTTGAGAAGCTCGCGCTTTTGCTCGTCGTCATACATAAATGCATTTCCGATGAACTTATCCTCGGTTTTTCTTGCTCCGCGAAGAACGTAGCCTCTGCCCTTGACATGAGGCCATTTCTTTGCGCTGCGTGCAAGTGCATAGCGTGCCTTTTCGGGCAGGACAGCCTGGTAGAATTTGAATACATGCGGTTCGTTATAAACCGTGTAGCCGCCGAACAGCTCATCTGCACCCTCGCCGGAAAGTACAACCTTTACGTATTCGCTGGCAAGCTTTGATACAAAGTAAAGAGCAATGCATGACGGGTCGGCAAGGGGCTGGTCCATCTGGTACTGTACCTTCGGAACAGCTGCCCAGAATTCCTCGGATCCGATAAGGTGTGTATGGTGGTCAACATTGATCTCCTTGGAAAGACCCTGTGCCCAGCTGATCTCGTTGTAATGTGCGCCGAAATCGAAGCCCACGGTAAAGGTTTTCTGACCGAAGGTTGCTTCAAAATATCTTGTTGTCTTGACCTTTCCGTCGCGGAACCACATATAATGACCCGGCAGCAGGCAGTAGATACCTTCGAAAAATGTCTCCGGCGGTACTACATACTGGAAGGAAAGATAATTATCAAGAGCCTTGTAGTTGAATTTCTTGACATACTTCGGATGCTCAAGAATACTCTTTATCTCGGAACCGTAGATAAGCTCGCCGTCAACAACAGCATAATGCATGGGCTTGATGCCGAAGAAGTCGCGTGCGATGAAAATAGAGCCATCCTTTGTATTATATATTGCAAAGCCGAACATGCCGCGCAGACGCATGAGCATTTTTTCTCCCCATTCTTCAAAAGCATGGATGAGAACCTCGGAGTCGGTCTTTGTATAGAACTTGTAGCCCTTGCCGATAAGCTCCTCGCGAAGGGTCTTGTAGTTGTATATTTCACCATTGAACATAAGAACAAGGGATTTGTCCTCATTAAAAATCGGCTGGCTGCCGCCCTCGAGGTCGATAATGCTCAGACGGCGAAAGCCCATTGAGATTCTGTCGTCGGAGAAGTAACCGACGCTGTCGGGTCCTCTGTGGGTGATGACATCCGTCATATTCTGCAGAACCTTTTCCTTTTCAGCGACATGTCCTGTAAATCCGCATAATCCGCACATATTTCTTTGCCCCTTTATATTATTGATAATGAAAGTACATATCCATACATAATGCATTTTAACACAACTCAGGTAAACTTTCAACCGCTATAAGTGTTCTTTTTAAATTATTTGTCTTTTAAATGTGCAATCATGCTTTCAGCGTAAACAGCCCGACCGCTGCGCAGCAGCAACCTGGCTACTATATTCCGTTTTTTTATGTATGCCGTAAGACGGATAAAGTCAACACCAGACTCCGGTTGCGGTCAGTTAGCTTGTGCCGCTCTGAGTGCGAGCCGTAAGCTCACTGATCGCGGTCGTAGATTGTAGTCAATTATTTTTTTACCAAAACAAATGCTATTCAGTTGTTTCAGGTTGTCAATTTTATTCGTTATGGTACGTGGAAATTTATTGATAAAACAGAATCGCTATAAACTGTGGACGCGGCCCTTCCAAATAGCGGTACGCAATCAGAGCGAAGCGCAAGCGCAGCGATTGTCGCGAATCGGGTGCAGCGTCACGCTGCAGAGCGAAGCGGAGCTGAGCGATTGTCGCGAATCGGCACCGGTGGCTCGCCGGTCGCGAATCGGGAGCGCCGGCTCGGCGCCGGCGCTGATAATTATGATTGAATTTACTGCGCTGTTGTAGTATAATTCAAAATAGAGAGGTATAAGTGAAAGGGGGCGTGCTGATGGAGAAAACAGAAAAAAAGCGTACAGCAGCTTCTGCGCTGAAGGCATTTTTTCTGGATGAGTCGAATTTCAGACTGTTGTTTATAATGTCGATGTTTTTTGCATCCCTTTGTGTTGTCAGAACATGGTTTTACTTTGCTGCAGGAATTCTTTCTGTATGGGCAGCGGTTTTGTTTGTCTGGAAATTCTGCTTCGGACACCGTATGAGGTATGTCCATAACCGCAGGCTGATATTTCTTTTCCTCGGCTGCGCGCTTTTCAGCTGTCTGCTGCATTTTGAAAGCAACGTGTTTGTCAATCTGTATTATCTGTGGTTCATGTTCGTCTGCTTTTTCTTTTTCTACGGTCTTCATGCCGGCAGGGGTAAAAATGCCTGCCGCAAGGAGCTTGCCGTGATTTTCGATATACTGATTGCTTCTACTACGATTATTATGCTCGCCGGGATAGTGCTGCTTGCTATTTTCCCTAGGGGCTTCAAATGGGGAGGAGATTCCTTCGCAATACATGAAAACCGCTTTGTCGGAATTCTTTTCAATGCGAATGTAACCGCCTTCTACGCTGTGTGCGCCATGCTTTTTGCTAATATCAACTGGGCAATGAAGCTTGCCGACGGAACGCTCAGCGATAAACGCAAGGTTTTCTATACGGTGTGTACGGTTATTAATACCCTTGCGCTGTTTTTGTCTGATTCCAACGATTCGCTGCTTATGCTTATCGTGTATCTGTGCTTTGTTTCCTTCTACGTTCTGTTCAGGGGATACAGCTCGGGATTCGGCAGCATGCTTGTGCGGCTTTTTGCACTTGTTCTGGCTTGCATTGTAATAGCATACGGGCTTATCGGTACGCGAACTATCGTTCAGACTGCGGCGTCCAGGCTGCTCAGCCTCGGCACCAGCTCGCCTGAGGCGCAGATAGCAACCGGCGTTACGGCGACCGACGGAACGGTTCGTCTTGAACCCGACGTGGAAAAGCGAACAGAGACGACCTTTGAGCATAAAAACACAAATCTTGACAGCGGCCGCTTTGCCATCTGGAGACAGTCGGCGGCAATGTTCAAGGAAAACCCTGTTTTCGGCATAGGAAAGGCGAATATAGTTGACTACGGCAAAAAATACATCGGCGGTCTGAGATACGATGATTTCCATAACGGGCTTATCACCATACTGATAGGCTACGGACTTGTAGGATTCAATATTTTTATGGTGCTTTCTATTACGATTGCGAAATCTATGTTCAAGGCGGTTTTCCGGTACCGAAGGGAAAACCGGCGCGACGGACGAGTGCTTATGTATCTGACGGCATTTGCCTGCGGATACTGTGTATATTCACTGTTTGAGATCGCTCTTCTTGCGGATCTTTCCTATAAGGTTGTAGTATTCTGGATGGTGCTTGGACTTGCTATGAGCTATGTATTTGCTTACGAAAGAAGTGCCCTTCTTGTCCACAGAAACATCAACCGGCGCAGTCACAGCCTGTACCGGATTTCGGTTTATGCAACAGCAATGAACTGTAATCATGAATAATAGTGTAAAAGCCGTGCCCGGCGTATCTGCATCGGGTACGGCTTTTACTTAGGGGGTATCATTACTTATTATAGAGAATTCTTCCGTTGAATTCGACCTTTACGATCTTTTCGGGATCTATAGTGAATGTCTTGAAGTCTTTATAGTAGCTGAACCGCAAGCGTACAGTGTCGTCGCTGGACCAGTAGGGAGAATTATCAAAGGTGTAGGAATTGCCGTCTTCGAGGGTAATGGTTACATAATCGAGAGGCAGTTCTTCGCCATTGTTGATTTTTTCTTCTTTTGCCAGTGCTATTTCGTTCAGTTTGTCAAGATCATAATCGTCATAGGTCATTATAAGTCTGATGGACAGGGGCAGAGCTTCCATTGAATGCATTGTCATTTCAGAACCGTCGAATGTAACCTTTTTGCCCTCTACGTCGAAGCTTTTTGAGATTTCCTTGTAGCTCAGGGGGAAGGATATTTCATACTCGATGTTGACCTCTTCGGGCGTTACGATTGCAAGTCCCATATCCGGTGTTATGGAGATCTCCTGATTTCCGGTCATCTTTTTTTCTGCGTAGGCGTAAATCTCTTCAATCTTCTTTTCGTCTGTTGACATGCTGTCAGCGCCGAAAAGCTCATCGTGTGTTCCCAGTATCTCATCAATGTGGTTAATGACTATTGTTTCATCCTTTACAGTAACGGTCTGACCGATTATATTCCTGCCCTCATCGCGGAACTGTACATATGCCTGAACAGTATAGTCATCGATCATATCATAGGATACATCTCCGCCGGGGATATCTGCACGGTAGAAAAGTCCCTCTGTAAGCTGATCAAAAAGCGGTATGGTGCATGATACATCGGCAACATATCCGGTATCGTTTGACATCTGAATGAGGCTTAAATAGCTGTTTTTATCTGCGATGAAGGGTGTGCCGTCCTTTTTGGTGATATTGTAGATAGCATATGCCTCTCTCTTGTCGCCTGCAACGCCCTTGTAGTCAATGTTGACGACATCGCTTTTGATGGTAGCAGAATCTGCGCTGTACATGCCGTCTACAGGATCACCGGCAAAGATCGGAGTGAATACGCTGTTGAAGCTGCCGGTCGCGCCTGCAGTGATAGTACCAACTGCGATGGTTGCTGCAACTGCCGCAGCGAGAACTACAAATACCTTTTTGCCGCCCTTTTTGGTGGTTTTCTTTGATGTGCTTATATTTTCCATAACTATCTCCTTTACTCTGTCCTTGCTTACTCCTGTTTCCTCCAGCACGGTCTGCTCGTCGATGTTATCAGGTTCAGCTTTCATATGATCAAAAATGTTGTTAGTTTTCATTTCAATAACCCCTTTCCGTCAGAAAAGATTTCAGCTTTGTTCTTGCACGTTTGATTTTCGATTTGACTGCTTCCAGCTTCAGTCCCATTTTCTCGGCTATGCTCGGTGCTGTCTGATAGTAGTAGTAGTACCTTATGACTATTTCCCTGTCCGGCTGACCGAACTGATCCAGAGCGTCATTCAGATCCTTCTGCAGTACCTGATTATCAATGTTGTCTGACAGTGAATATTCATCCGCCATTACTACATCATCTATGTCCAGAACGTCGCCCTTTGGTTTCACTCGCCTGATGGTTTCCCTTGCCTTGTTCTTTGCGACTGCCGCTATGTATCCCTTCAGTGAATCCTCATATATTTTTTCGGGTTCCTTCCAGAGGGTAATAAACAAATCCGCCGTAGCTTCTTCAATGTCCGACGTTGGTAGCAGTCCCTTCGACAGATTATATATTATCGTGGAGACGTAGGCGGTATAGCGCTCCATTATCTCCTCGATTGCGGATTCGCTGTGCTTCTTCAGACCCTGTACAAGCTCGTTGTCTGTCATGCTCGTATCCTCCGTGCTTTCTTTTCTGATCCTTGCAGGCCTGTTGGTTTTTCTGCCTGCGGTTTTCGGTGAAATTTCAACCTTCACTAATATAATTGCAGCGAACCTGGAAAAAGGTCCGCTGCAAATAAAAAATTTTTAAAATTTTTCTGAAATTTATTCCTCGCCTGTGCTGATGTCCTCAGGCAGGGATTCTGTTCCGGTTTTTTCGTGATGGTATGTCGGCACCATTTCTGCAATTATAGCCTCAACTTCGTCCTTGTTGTTGTGATTTGCCGCATAATAAATCTTTTTGAGGTGACGGAAGAATTCATCCTCCGAAAACTCAATCGGCTTGCCGATATGTATCTTTTTGTTTTCGGTGCTTTTCAGACCCTCTTCGTTCATGAGGAGCTCCTCATAAAGCTTTTCGCCGGGACGCAGACCTGTGTATTCGATCTTTATATCCTCATAGGGCTTGAAGCCCGACAAGCGTATAAGGTTTTCCGCCAAAACCCTTATTTTTACAGGTTCGCCCATATCGAGGATGAATATCTCTCCGCCCTTTGCTATACTGCCTGCAGTAAGCACGAGGGAAACAGCCTCCGGTATGGTCATGAAGTAGCGGATTATATCCGGGTGCGTTACCGTTACAGGTCCGCCGGTACGTATCTGCTCCTTGAAAAGCGGAATAACAGAACCGTTGGAGCCGAGAACGTTTCCGAAGCGCACAGCCACGAAATTCGTGCTTTTGCTGCGGCGTCCCATCATCTGTATTATCATTTCACAGATTCGCTTGGAGGCGCCCATGACGCTTGTGGGATTTACCGCCTTATCGGTGGATATCTGCACAAAATTGCGCACCTTGTATTTATCGGCGGTTTCTGCAAGCTTCAATGTGCCGAAAACATTGTTCTTTATAGCTTCTTCGGGGTTTGTTTCCATAAGCGGGACATGCTTGTGCGCCGCTGCGTGGAATACAACATCAATATGCTTCGTGCTGAAAATATGCTCGAGCTTTTTCCTGTCTCGTACAGATGCGATCTGCACCTCAAAAGAAAGGTCGTCGCCGTGTTTGCGGATAAGCTCCTGCTGTATTTCATAAGCGTTATTTTCGTAAATATCGAGTATTATCAGGTGCCGGGGTTTTAGTCTTGCAATCTGACGGCACAGCTCGGAGCCGATGGAACCGCCGCCGCCCGTTACAAGGACTGTCTGTCCTATAATATATTTGCCGTATTTTTCTGTATCGAAAACTACAGGCTCGCGTCCTAAAAGATCCTCAACCTCAACCTGACGGATGGATGATGTGATCGGTACGCCGGAGGTCATGAGGTTGTATATATTCGGGATGATCTTAACTTCAAGATGAGTGCTGGTGCAAGCGTCAAGTATCCTTTTTTTGTCGGTTATGCTAATCTGGGAAATTGTGAAGAGGATGACCTCTATATCATATTTGCTGCAGATTTCCGGAATGTCATATGTCGTGCCGACTACCTCAACACCGGAAATGCGGCGGTGAAGCTTTTCCTTGTCGTCGTCAACAATGCACACGGGAATGTATTCGTTGCCCGGGGTTTTTGAAATTTCACTCAGCACTGACAGTGCACCCTCGCCGCCCCCGATTATCATCAGGCGCTTTTTTGCCTTCTGTGCAAGGCTTCTGCGTTCGAGTATCTTGTTCAGGCGGTACACGATGCGGAACATCATTACGAAAAATGCAGACATCAGCGTATAGGTGATGTATACTCTTGTCCCGAGGTTGAATTCCGGGATAAAAGCACCTATTATCATGGTTATCACCATGAATGACAGGTTCGCTGTAAGGGAGGCTATCGCCGTATAGAAAAAGTCCTCAATATCGGCATAGCGCCATAGCTTATTATAAAGCCTGAACAGCACAAAGGCTGCGGAAAAACAGATATTTGAAATGAGCAGCCCCCACAGAAACGGAGACAGGCTGCGCGACAGGGTGAAATCCTCGGCATTAATAGCAAAGGAAAGATAATATGACAGGTTCCATAGTATCATGTCGCAGATAAACAGTATCGTACGGCGATGCTGTGTTATTGCTGTGTATATTTTACGCATAGCTATCCTTTCTTTTTTCCGGACATCCGCCCGGATGGTTTCATTCGACGGACTCAGTCCGGACTGATCCTCAGCTCTTTCCGTAATAACTTCAAAGTCCATCAAAATAATCAACGATGCCGAAAACTGCGCATGCGATCGGCTGATCAGTGGTACGCATTCATAGCGAAGCAAAGCTGAGCAACAAACGTGAACAGGGAGCGCCGGCTCGGCGCGTTCTTTAGCAATTATAGTACAAATTTATGAAAAAAACAATAGTGTACGAAAAATTCAGGAGGCACGCAGGAAAAATTCGGCGTTTTTGGTCTTTTTTTAGCGAATAATATTCTTTTATAGAATAATATATTGACACATTTGTTCTATAATATTACTTTGATTGGTAATATATTTACGCTGTATTATAATGTTAAGATTATTTCGGGCGAGGAGAGAGTGATTTGATAAGGATAGGTTTGGATATTGGTTCAACAACCGTAAAATGCGTGGCTATTGATGAAAATAACAAGATTCTTTACAAGACTTATGAAAGGCATTTTTCCCAGATAACAAGCAAGATAGGGGAGATGCTTCAGCGTGTCCGCAAGGAGGTTCCCGGTGCGGAAAATGCCGCAATTGCAATGTCCGGTTCTGCGGGCATGGGTGTTGCGGAAGCTTGCGGAATAGATTTCGTTCAGGAGGTATACGCAACCAGAGTTGCAGCTAATACCTTCATCCCGAATACCGACGTTGTCATAGAGCTTGGCGGCGAGGATGCAAAGATACTCTTTCTTTCCGGCGGAATGGAAGTCCGCATGAACGGTTCCTGCGCAGGCGGTACCGGCGCATTTATAGACCAGATGGCAACCCTTCTGAATGTTCCCATCGAGGATCTGAACGGTCTTGCAGAGCGCAGTGAAAAAACCTATACCATCGCTTCACGCTGCGGTGTTTTCGCCAAAACGGATATCCAGCCTCTTCTTAACCAGGGTGCGAAAAAAGAGGACGTTGCTGCCTCTATTTTCATGGCAGTTGTAAACCAGACAATAGCCGGTCTTGCCCAGGGCAGGGAAATAAAGGGTCAGATCGTATATCTCGGCGGTCCGCTTACATTTATTCCTCAGCTTTGCGCAGGATTTGACAAGGCTCTCAAAACGACAGGAATATGCCCGGAAAACTCCCTGTACTATGTATCTCTCGGCTCTGCTCTTTGCGCAACAAAAGGAATAGATTTTGATGAGGCAGAAAAAAAGATAGAACACTATAAGGGCAGCGGAAATTTCGCATTCAATAAGCCCCTGTTTGAAAATAAGGAGGAGCTTGAGGCTTTCCGCAAAAGACATGCGGCCGCTAAGGTTGAAAAGGGTACTCTTGAGGATGCCGAAGGAAAGGTATTTATTGGAATTGACGCAGGTTCGACTACAGTAAAGGGTGTTGTGGCTGACAAAAACGGCAAGCTTCTTTACAGTGAATATATGAGTAACAGCGGCAACCCTGTGCCGATTGTAAAAGGCTTTCTTGAGAATGTATATAAAAAGTGTCCTGACATCAAGGTTGCCGGTGCCGCTGTAACAGGTTACGGCGAAGAAATAATCAAAAATGCGTTCGGCGTTGATATCGGCGTAGTTGAAACAATAGCCCATATGACAGCGGCAAAGAAATTCATGCCCGATGTTGAATTCATTATCGATATCGGCGGACAGGATATCAAGTGCTTCAAGATAAGAGGCGGCGCAATTGACAACATCTTCCTCAACGAGGCATGCTCCTCCGGCTGCGGTTCCTTCCTGCAGACCTTTGCAAACGCTCTGGGATACAGTGCAGAGGAATTTTCACAGCTCGGTCTGCTTGCAAAGCAGCCCGTTGACCTCGGTTCACGCTGCACTGTATTTATGAATTCCTCGGTTAAGCAGGCGCAGAAGGACGGCGCAACTATAGAGGATATTTCCTCAGGTCTGTGCCTGTCTGTTGTAAAGAATGCTCTGTACAAGGTTATCCGCGTTTCATCCCCCGGAGAGCTTGGTAAGAAGATTGTTGTTCAGGGCGGCACATTCCTCAATGACGCTGTTCTGCGTGCATTCGAGCAGGAAATGGGCGTTGACGTTATTCGTCCTGATATATCAGGACTGATGGGTGCATACGGAGCTGCTCTTTATGCCAAGGAAATGCTCGGCGCTGACAATACATCGACAATACTTGACAGCAAGGGACTTGAAACCTTTACCCATACTATCAAGGCAATAAACTGCGGCGGCTGCTCCAATAACTGCCGCCTTACGATAAATACTTTCAGCGACGGCAGACGCTTTATAGCAGGAAACCGCTGTGAAAGACCCGTGACGAAAAAATCCCCCGACGACAGCTACAACATCTACCAGTATAAGCTGGAGCTGCTGAAAAGCTACAAGCCCGTTGAGGGTGCAAAGCGCGGAAAAATGGGTATTCCGCTCGGACTTAATATGTTTGAGCTGCTCCCGTTCTGGCATACCTTCCTTTCAAAGCTCGGCTTTGAGGTCGTGACATCACCGTACTCCAACAGAAAGCTTTATCTGCACGGTCAGCAGACCATCCCGTCTGATACGGTATGCTTCCCTGCAAAGCTTATTCATGGTCATATTCAGTGGCTGCTTGATAACGATATCAAACAGATTTTCTATCCATGCATGTCATATAATTTTGATGAAAATCTGGGAGACAACCACTATAACTGCCCGGTCGTTGCTTATTACCCTGAGGTAATCAGCGCTAATATCAAGGGTATGAAGGATGTTAAGTATTTCCACGAATTTGTCGGCATACACCGCCCGAAGGATTTCCCAAAAAAGATTCATGCTGAGCTTGCAAGACTGTATCCCGATATCTCCTATAAGGAGGTTCAGGCTGCTTCAAAGGCTGCATATGCGGAATATGAATCCTATCTCAGAAAGATCCGTCAGAAGGGCGAGGAGATAATAGAAAAGGCAAGAGCAGAGGGTATGGATATCATTGTTCTTGCAGGTCGTCCGTATCATGTTGACCCAGAAATCAACCACGGCATCGACAAGCTTATTACAAGCTTCAACGTTGCTCTTATTTCCGAGGATATTGTAAGCAACCGTGAAAAGTCCAAGGTGAAAACGAGCGTTCTCAACCAGTGGACATACCATTCAAGAATGTATGCTGCAGCAGAATACATAAGCCACGAGGAGGATATGAATCTCGTTCAGCTGGTTTCCTTCGGCTGCGGAGTTGACGCAATTACAACAGATGAGGTCCGTGCTATTCTCGAGCGTCACGGACGTATATATACTCAGATAAAGATCGACGAGATCACAAACCTCGGCGCAGTTAAGATCAGACTGAGAAGCCTTCTTGCAGCGACAGAAAACATGAAGCGCAGCAAGTCAAAGGGTAACTGATATGGCACGGCAGTGCATCCGCAAAAAAGGAGGAGCAAATGGCTGAACTGGTTTATGACAAGACAGGCAGACTTGTCTTCACAAAGGAAATGAAAAAGGAAGAGTATACAATACTCATTCCTATGATGGCAAAGATTCATTTCAATATTCTAAAGAATGTTTTCGTGCACTATGGCTACAAATGTGTGCTGCTTGATACCGAGGGTCCCGAGATCGCGCAGGTGGGACTTAAATACGTACACAACGATACCTGCTATCCGGCGCTGCTTGTTATCGGTCAGCTTATTCATGCGCTGCAAAGCGGTAAGTATGACGTAAATAAATGTGCTCTCATGATAACCCAGACGGGCGGCGGCTGCAGAGCTTCCAACTACATTCACCTTCTGAGAAAGGCCCTTGTCAAGGCCGGCTTTGAAAATGTTCCGGTTATTTCACTGAACCTTTCCGGTCTTGAAAAGAACAGCGGATTTTCTATGACTATCCCGATGATCCGCCGTCTTGCTGCAGGTCTTATTTACGGCGACCTTCTTATGGCGCTTGATAATCAGACCAAGCCCTACGAGGTGAACAAGGGCGAAAGTGCAGCTCTGGTGCAGAAGTGGGTAGACAAGCTGACGGAGGTTCTGGCATCGGGTCACGGTTTCAAAAAGCATGAGATCGCCCAGTATCTTGACCGCATAGCAGACGATTTTTCAAAAATAAAGGTGGATCATTCTGTGCCGAAGGTTAAGGTCGGCGTAGTCGGAGAAATCTACGTAAAATATTCAAGCCTTGGCAACAACAACCTTGAGGATTTCCTTTTCGAGCAGGGCTGCGAGGTGAATCTGCCGGGTATACTCGGATTTATGCTGTTTAAGGTTGACAACCGCCTTGAGGATTACAAGCTTTACGGCGGCAGCAAGGCAAAATATCTGGTGGTAAAGAAGCTTTTCGATTACCTTATCGGTCTTGAGGAACAGCTTATTATCAGTATGGAAAAGCACGGCTTCCGTCCTATCGGAACCTATGCCCACACCAAATCCCTTGTAAAGGGTATGGTAGGCTACGGCAGCAAGATGGGCGAGGGCTGGCTGCTGACTGGCGAAATGCTGGAGCTTATTGAAACCGGCTTCGAAAACATAGTTTGTACACAGCCTTTCGGATGTCTGCCGAACCATATTAACGGCAAAGGTATGATCCGTCCGATAAAAATGGCTAACGAGCGTGCAAATATCGTTGCAATAGACTATGACCCCGGTGCGCCTAAGGTAAACCAGGAAAACCGTATAAAGCTTATGCTTGCAGTTGCACGCGAGCAGCTTTCAAAGGAACCCGAAGAGGGCGAAGAGACTGAGGAAAAATAAATGAAGGAATTTTTCAGAATCGGTACATTGTCGCTGGTGATATCCCTTGCGCTTGGGCTGTCGTGCCTTACGGTGGAGCTTGCTCTGCCGTGGCAGCTGCAGCTTCTGTCGGCGGCAGTGCTGCTGTTTGTTAATATAATGCCCTCCTTTCGCAGACGTGTCAGAGGACGGCTGAAAATAGCTTCCGACGGCGCAGATCTTCTCTGCGCCTTTCTTGTATCGGTATTTGCCGTAAGTATTGCCGAGCTTGTTTATACCGCAGTAACACAGACCTGGCTTACATTGGAGTTCGCAATATGTGCGGTGATAATCTGGCTTGCCGAGCTGATAATATTCTGGAACGGTATTATAAGAGTTTATGTTACCTCAACCATGATAGGTCTGAAATGGCGGATTATCGGGCTTATATGCGGAATGATTCCGGTTGTGCATATCGTGGTGCTTTTGTGTATTTTATATGTTACCCGCTGTGAGATTAAAATGGAAATACAGCGCGAAAAGCGCAACAGAGAGCGTAAGGGTAAAAATGTATGCGGCACGAAATATCCGATAATACTCGTTCATGGTGTGTTTTTCCGTGACAGCAAACGCTTCAATTACTGGGGGCGCATTCCTGCCGAGCTGGAGAAAAACGGTGCAAAACTGTTTTACGGTAATCAGCAGTCGGCGCTGTGCATATCAAAAAGCGGCGGGGAGCTGGCGCAGCGTATACGGGATGTCATAGAGGAAACCGGAGCTGAAAAGGTAAATATCATAGCGCATTCCAAGGGCGGACTTGACAGCAGATATGCAATCAGTACTCTCGGAATGGATAAGTATGTGGCATCTCTGACTACCGTAAATACACCCCACCGCGGCTGTGTTTTTGCCGAATGGCTGCTGGGACACGCTCCGGAAAAGCTGAGAAATACCGTTGCAGCTCATTATAACGGTGCTTTCCGTCTGGCAGGCGATACCGAGCCGGATTTTCTTGCGGCTGTGGGCGATCTGACAGCTTCTGCATGTGAGAAGTTCAACGAAGAAAACCCGGATGTGCTGGGAGTATATTATCAGAGCGTGGGCAGCAAAATAAACCATATGGGCAGAAATATTTTTCCGCTTACGCTTTCATATATGTTCGCAAGATACTTTGACGGGCCGAATGACGGTCTGGTTGCAATTGACAGCGCTAAATGGGGAGATAAATTCACTGTGCTGCGTTCTCATGCGCCGGACGGAGTTTCTCACGCAGATATTATCGACTTGATGCGCCGCGACAAGCCTGATCTTGATATCAGGGAATTCTATGTCGGGCTGGTAAGCGATCTGAAAAATAAGGGATATTAATCGCCGGCCGATATCCACGGAGGGCGGAATATTCCGATACAACAACGTTA
>ONAX01000041.1:30956-41432 GCA_900315875.1 uncultured Eubacteriales bacterium
GAGTAACACTATGAAAAAATGGGACGATCTTCCTGAACAATTCAAAAACGACGAAGTACGTCAGTATTACGACATTCTTGCAGCCCGTACAGGCAGCCTTACGGTTAAGCGTATTTTCGATATCATAGTTGCGCTGGATCTTGTCATGCTGCTTGCGCTGCCTATGCTGATTATTGCTATCTGGATAAAATGCGATTCCCCTGGAACTGTGTTTTTCCGACAGAGAAGGGTCACAACATACGGGCAGGTTTTCTATATCTATAAATTCCGCACAATGGTGTCGGATGCAGAGAAACTTGGCACACAGGTGACGGTAAGCAACGACAGCCGTGTGACAAAGGCAGGTCACTTCTTGCGCAAATGCCGACTGGATGAGCTTCCTCAGCTTTTTAACGTTCTGAAGGGCGAAATGAGCTTTGTGGGTACCCGTCCGGAGGTTGAGCGCTACGTTGACCGCTATTCTCCCGAAATGTATGCAACACTGCTTATGCCGGCGGGAATAACATCCCTTGCAAGCATAAAATTCAAGGATGAAGAACGTCTGCTCGACGGCGCAAAGAACCCTGATGACGTATATGTAAATGACGTTTTGCCGCAAAAAATGAAATTTAACCTGGAATATATCAGAGATTTCAGCTTTTTTTATGATATCCGTCTCATGTTTATGACAGTAGGAGCGGTTCTTAAGTGAAAAATGTACTAAAACTGCCGGATTATCCGGCAGTTTTGTAAATTTGTGAGAAATGATTAAATGTGACGTTAGGTTATTGAAATGATGGTGCGGTTCATAGTATAATACTATCAATATTAATGAATTTGTTCAATAAAGGCGGTGAGGGAATGGAAAAGAATCTGTATTTTGATTATGCTGCGATTGTTCTTGAGATCGTTCTCCTTTCCTGCATCCTCGTCCGTAAAATGACCAACGGCAGGATGAACTGCGTGTTTGTATTCCTTATTACAACGGCGCTGCTGACAACATCCATGGATATTTTAGCAGTTGCTTTTGACGGTTACGGGCCGGGTTATATTATTGAAAAGTATTTTTTCCATACAGGGTATCTGCTGCTGCGTGCCTTTACTTCGTTTTTCTACCTGAGCTATATAATTGTTCTGACAGATACATGGTTCAAGGCTATGAGCGGATTAATCAAGAAGGTCATGCTTTTTCTGCCGATAGGGCTTGTGGTGGCGCTGGTAATAAGCAATTTCTGGACGCATAATCTGTTCTATCTCGACGAGCATGATGTGTATACCAGAGGAAACATGTTCATTTGGCTGTATATCGTAAATTTCTATTATATTGCATACAGCATTGTCAAGATATTCCGCTACAGCCGGTATATGGAGCGCGAAAAGATCCTTTCGCTGCTGTTTGCATTCGGAATGGTTATTACCGCTGCAATCGTACAGTTTATAATTCCGAGGATACTCGTCGATATGTTCGCATATGCAATAGGACTTCTGCTTGCGTTTATTCTTGTACACCGTCCGGAGGAAATTGTTGATACTGATACCGGACTGATGAGAACGGTCGCATATGTACGTGATATGAGACAGAGCCTTGATACCGGAAAAAAAGAAACGCTTATTATGATAAATGTTTCCAATTTCCATGTTATCAGGGAAATGATCGGATATAACTATACTCTTGCCGTAAAAAAGAGAATTGCATATGAAATTACGGAATATTTCCGGACAAAGAGTATTCCGATTGAGGCTTACTATATCGGATCCGGTGCGTACAGAGTACGCTCTATGGGCAGGGAATATGATGCAGAGGACGCTGCAAACTATTTTAACGACCTATTCAAGGAAAGCGAACAGTACGGCGGAATAATGATAAATATGACCGTATGTGTTTGTATAGTCCGCTTGTCAGAGGATATTACAAGCTTTGAAGCATTAGCGGCGTTTGAAAGCGGACTCAACGATGAATATACCGGAAATGTTCTTTATGGTTCCGAGATATGCCGGAAGGTGCGCTATAATCTTGTCCGTGAGATGGATACCATAATAGAAAACGCTCTCAGGGATGATGAATTCGAGGTAGTATATCAGCCTATATGGTCGCTGCACCAGAAAAAATATGCGTCAGCAGAGGCACTGGTGAGGCTTAATACGAAAAAATACGGTCCTATCTCCCCGGAACTGATAATTCCGGCTGCAGAAAAAAGCGGAGCTATACACAGGCTCGGAATGTACATATTAGAAAATGTCTGTGAGTTTATCAGCAGCGAGGAATTCGAGAGACTCGGGCTTGATTACATCGAGGTGAATCTTTCTCCCGTGCAGTGCCTGCAAAATAATCTTGCCGGAAATATTACGGAAATACTGAAAAAACACAATGTACCGCCGGAAAAGCTGAACCTTGAAATTACAGAAACGGCAACGTTTGAGGGGCACAGCTCCGTAATGAATAATATTACCAAACTGAACAAAGCCGGTATAGGGCTTTCACTGGACGATTTCGGTACGGGATATTCAAATATGACAAGAATCGCATCAATGCCGTTTTCATTAATCAAGCTCGACAAAAGCCTGACGGATGTAGATAATAATCCAAACCTCGCAATAGTGGTTGAAAACCTTGTGAAGATGATTAAATCCCTCGGTATGAAGATCGTTGTTGAAGGCGTAGAGGATGAGCACGGTGCAGATCTTTTCGATGGAATGGGATGCGAATACATACAGGGGTACTATTACAGTAAGCCGCTTAAAAAGAATGATATGATATCATTTATTGAGGCTTCGCTGAGTAATCAGTAATAACAGAAATAGTAAAAGGGACGGCTTTGTGAGCCGTCCCTGATTTGTTATACTTAATTTATTACTTGCCGATGATTTCTGAGATTTTCTTTTCAAGACCTGCAGCATCCAGACCAAACTCTGCAAGCAGTTCAAGTGCCGGACCGCTGTGTCCGTATACATCCTGAACGCCGATGCGGTTTACTGGAACAGGACAGAATTCTGACGTAACAGCTGCAACAGCCTCACCCAGACCGCCGATTATGTTGTGCTCTTCAACGGTGATGATTCTGCCGGTTTCCTTGGCAGCCTTGATGATAATATCCTTGTCAATAGGTTTGATGGTGTGCATGTTGATAAGGCGGACATTAACTCCGCGCTCCTTCAGCGCACGTACAGCCTTGAGGGCTTCATTTACTACAAGACCTGTAGCAATTACAGTGCAGTCTGTGCCTTCTTCAAGTGTGATACCCTTTCCAAGTTCAAATGTGTAGTTGTCGGGATCGTTGAAGCTTTCGATGGCCAGTCTGCCGAGACGGATATATACAGGGCCGTTGTATGCATAAGCAGCCTTGACAGCCTCTACCATCTCGTAGTGATCTGCAGGATTGATAACTACCATTCCCGGGATTGTACGCATGAGTGCGAGATCCTCGCAGCACTGGTGAGTTGCACCGTCCTCGCCGACAGTAATACCGGCGTGAGAGCCTGCGATCTTTACATTGAGGTGCGGATAGCCGACGGAGTTTCTAACCTGCTCATATGCTCTGCCTGTTGAGAACATTGCAAAGGAAGCTGCAAACGGAACCTTGCCGGCTGCAGCAAGACCTGCAGCAACGCCGATCATGTTTGCTTCTGCAATGCCGCAGTCGAAGAAACGGTCGGGATAAGCCTTCTTGAAAATTTCTGTCTTTGTAGCAGCAGCAAGGTCTGCATCCAGAACTATGATATCGTCATGCTCCTTGGCAAGCTCACAAAGCGCCATGCCAAAGCTTTCTCTTGTTGCAATCTTTTTCGTTTCTCCCATGATTATGCCTCCAATGCTTTAAGCTGAGCGTTAAGCTCGTCCATAGCTACCTTGTACTGATCGGCGTTCGGAGCCTTTCCGTGCCAGCCGACCTGATTTTCCATGAAGGATACGCCCTTGCCCTTGACGGTTTTGGCGATGATAACAGTAGGACGTCCCTTGACGGTCTTTGCCTTATTGAAGGCAGCTTCGATCTCGCCAAAATCATGTCCGTTTATCTCTATAACCTCAAAGCCGAAGGAAGCGAATTTCTCGCTGAGAGTATCGAGACCTGCAACATCCATAACAGTGCCGTCGATCTGCAGACCGTTGTAGTCAACAATAGCGCACAGATTATCAAGCTTGTTGTGAGATGCAAACATAGCAGCCTCCCATACCTGACCTTCTTCGCATTCGCCGTCGCCGAGCATTGCATATGTGCGGTAGCTCTTACCTGAAAGCTTGCCTGCAAGAGCCATTCCGCATGCAGCGGATATACCCTGACCGAGTGAGCCTGAGCTCATATCAACGCCGGGTGTGCCCTTCATATCAGGGTGTCCCTGAAGCATTGCGCCAACGTGACGCAGCACCTTGATCTCGTCAGTTGAGAAGTAGCCCTTCAGTGCCAGCGCTGCATAGAGCGCGGGGCAGCAGTGGCCCTTCGATAGAACAAAGCGGTCGCGGTCAGGATCCTTCGGGTTTGCGGGATCCACATTCATTTCCTTGAAGTAGAGGTAAGTCATGATATCAGCAGCGGAAAGTGATCCGCCCGGGTGACCCGACTTAGCGTTAAAAACGCCCTCTACTGCCCACAATCTGACGTTGCAGGCTGTTTTCTTCAGGTTCAGGAGTTCTGTTTGTTCCATAGTCTTTCTTGTTCCTCCGATTCTTTGTATTTTTGCCGATATATATATCAAATATGCCGGAAGGGCATATCATTGCGAGGATGATCTGACCTTATTTTTTATCCTTATCCATTTCAGGAATATCAAGCGGCTTGGTCAGAGTGTTTTCAAGGTCGCTTTTGGATTTTTTGACAGGTGTACTGCGAACGGCAGCGCTCTTTGTCTGAGTGCTCTGCGCAGGCTTTACGGACGGCATTTTCTTCTTTGGCGCTGTATGCAGGTTGATTGTTTCCTGGGCTTTGGCAGTCTGAGAAGCTTTGATATTAACAATGATAACAGTTCCTACGAGACCCAGGCCTAAAATCAGAAGCGGAATTCCTATTGCAAGGAAAATCCAGTTGTCATTGTGCAGTGTGCCGTCATCCTTGTTTTTCTTTACCTCTGCAAAATCAAGTGCATCAAGATTTGCTTTGCTGGAGGGATCAGCAGCGGCAAGGTTTTTCTGGAGCTGCTGCCAGTCATCAGCTGTCATCTCAGAGGTATCGACAGATACATCCGTGCTGATCTGAGATGTGGCTGTGTTCTGATCAAGCTGATAGTCCTGATCGAGTGTATAGTCGCTGCCCCATGCATTTTCATATGTTGTATCCGGTGTGTAATAATCGGGGTAGTCGTTTTCGTAGTCCGGATTGTAATAGGGGTCACTGCTCGGTGTTTCGGTTCCCGTATCGGTGCCGTCGCCGGTGCCTGTGTCGGGGTCAGTGTAATCGCCGTCGCCGGTGCCTGTGCCGGGGTCAGTGTAATCACCGGTGCCTGTGTCGGGGTCAGTGTAATCACCGGTACCTGTGTCGGGGTCAGTGTAATCACCGGTACCTGTGTCGGGGTCGGTGTAATCACCGGTGCCGGTATCGGGATCAGTATTATCGCCGGAACCTGTGTCAGGGTCCGGTTCGGTATAATCCGGCTCTGTATATGATACCTCAGGTTCTTCCGTATAGGGTTCGTCGTCCGGCTCAGCATAAACTGTAAGAGCACCTGCTGAAACCACGCTGCCAATCATCAGTGCTGCCAGTAATGCGCATACACCCTTTCGTTTGATAGACATAGCATTATTCCTTTCGGATGATATAATTTCTCGAATATATAATATCACACTTGACTGTCATTTTACAATATAAAGTTAAATTTTCTGCGAAATTGCGGTTTAATGCAGAAAAATGGGGAATTTAATGTTGATTTTAACTATTCAGGCTGTGGTATTCTGCGGCAAGCTCGCCGAGGACATATTCAAAGCATACACCGTCCTGCGGTGGAACATTCTTTTCATCGCTTATGCGTACGGCCTTCTCTACGAAATCAGCAGCCCTTTTCACAGATTGCAGCAGCGGCACTTCTGACACTGCGTCGGCAGCTATTATCGAAGAAAAAACGTCGCCCGTTCCGGCACGGCGCGATCCTGTGTACTTATTATGTACTAAATGATATGATCCGTTGCTATCGAAAATGAAATTTCCTATTTCATCGCCGAGGTCGATTCCGGTAATAACCACGTTTTTGCTGCCGAGAGATGATATCCTGCGCGCAATCTGGTAAAGCTCTATTTCGTCCGAAATACGCGGGTTGTAAGGATAGCCTGCGAGAATGCACGATTCGGTCAGGTTGGGAGTGAGGATGTCTGCCACCTCGGCGAGGCGTCTCAGACTGCGACAATGCTCGCCGGTCAGGGTTGCATAGGTTTTTCCATCGTCACCCATGACGGGATCAACAATTATTTTTGTGTTTTTATCTGCAAAGCGGGAAATGAAGCGCATGACTATCTCTGTCTGACGCACGGAGCCGAGAAATCCCACGCAGATGCCGTTGAAGGACAGCCCGAGTTTTTCCCATTTTGAAAAATAAGGCTCCATTTTGTCAGTATAGTCATCAAAGAAATAGTCGGCATATCCCGTATGATTTGAAAAGACTGCGGTCGGCAGCGCACAGCACTGTATTCCTGCAGCTGAGATAACAGGAATTGATACTGTCAGCGAACACCGTCCGAAGCCCGAAAAATCATTTATTACCGCAATTCGTTTTTGTTTATCCATAAAAGCACCTCAGAATATATCCGATTCACTATAAATATATCATAAACACTTTAATAATGCAATGTCAGTTTCCGGCATAGAATAGAGAAAGATTTAATGCAGTGATATCGGGAGACCTTTGTATTTGTTGAAAAGGAATCTTAATAATCTTGTTTCGATAATCAAGCGGACAAAGAGCGGCTGTCATTTTTGGACAACCGCTCTGTTTTATTACTCTTTCAGAATAGCAATATCAATATTTCCGGTGCTGGTTGTGATCTCGCATCTGCCGCCGCTGGTGGTTTTCGGTACGTTGATCCAGCCGGTTGAAGTATCGGTCAGAAATACCTTTTCGCTTTTCAGAGTACCCCTGACATCACCTGTACTTGTTTTTACTGTGATCTCATCTGCGTCGGATCCGTCAAACTCAACATCACCTGTGCTGCGCTCTATGGAAAATGCTCCGGAAGCGGTCACGTTTTTCAGATAAATATTCCCGGTGTTTCCTTTTGACTCAAGACTTTTACAGCTTACATCTGTCAGGAATGTTTTACCTGTGCTTACCTTTGATCCTATCTTGCCCTCAGAGGATACCGATTCCATTCGTATTGCCCCTGTTGAAGTGGTAAGGTCAAATTCACCTGAAGAAACGCCGTTTATGTTGATATTTCCGGTGCTGAGGCTGATTCTGGTCAGACCTTTTGATGATGCACTGCACGCAACATTTCCGGTTGAGGATGAAATGTCTATTTTGTCAAAGGAAAAGGACCCGGGAATATCTATTGCTCCCGTATCGGCATTTATCACAAGAGAACTATATTTTTCCTTCGGAAGATAAACGCTTATCTTAGGGGACTCAAATGAAAAGAATACAATGTGTTCATACCATTCCCTTGTATCCTTGACCTTTACCTCAAGGGTATTATTATTCACATTGACCGTATGCTTCATATTTTCCAGCTCATGACAAACCACCCTGCATTTTTTATCCTCGGACAGAACAAATGAAATGGCATCTGTTTCTCCGTCAACAGAAAGGTTTTCAAAGCTCTGGTTGATATCATATGTATTTGTTTCGTATTTTGCGTTGCTGAGCTTTCCGAAATCCCAGTTAATAAACGCCATTGCTCCGATAAATATTCCTGCTCCGACAATTAAAAGTGCGGCGGAAATAATAAGCAGTATTTTTGTTGATCTGATCATTTGTCAGTCTCCTTTCCGATAAATAATTTTTTTATGCTGAAAAACATTTTTTTCGTAAGTATCACAACACCTTTTGAAAGTGCCATGCAACCGAAAAAGGAAAGTATTGCGGCTCCTGCACAGAAAAGACTGAGTCCGAGCAAGGCTGCACCCGCAGGAAGGTTACCCTGAAAAGCGTATACGACAGCCATAACTATTGAGTACAGGGCACAGACTGCAATTGAAACAGCTGCGGCCCACAATGATATTACAACAGCCCACACTGTGATATACAGTGACAAAACAACTGCAAAAGCAGAAATCAGAAGCGAAATCCAGATGGGGGAGCCGAGCACCAGAAGCACAATTTCCCACGCCTTCATATTACGTCTGGGTTTAACCTTCTCCCTGACGATCTTCGAAAGCGGATAATCGGAAAGTATCTGTGAAACCACGTCGTCAACGCTTCCTATCTCATCGACTGCCTTATCCTCAGTAAGTCCTTCTTCCATGCGGTCATCGATCATTTCGTCATAGAAATTGATACGTTCCTCCAGATCCTGCTGCGGCAAGCCCGAAAGCTTTGACTGCAGTTCGGAAAGAAATTGTTGCTTAGTCATTTTTATCCTCCTTGGTTACGAACCGGTAGATTGAAAGTATCTCCTGCCAGTCCTCTTTGAAATCCTCAATGCGTTTAAGCCCTGCATCTGTAATGTGGTAATATTTGCGGAGTCTGCCGTTATGCTCCGCTGTCTTTACCGTCAGCATCTGAGCCGTTTCCAATCGCTTCAGAATGGTATAAAGGGTAGATTCCGAGAGTTCGAGATACGGCTTCATATCCTTGATGATTTTATATCCGTAGGAATCTTCATTCTTTATTGCAGCTAACACGCATACATCCAGAAGACCTCGTTTTAACTGAATATCCATACCATACCTCCTTTTGTGTAATACATCATATCACGAAGTATTGAAATTGTCAAGTTCGATTTTGTATTTCTATGAAAAAACCCGAAACTGAATATCTGTCTTATGAAGCTATTGTAATTTGTCTAATATTATGATATAACACTATGGTATGCGGTTTTTCTGCATAAGAATAATTGATGGGAGGAATAATCAATGAAAAATTTCAAGAAGGTAATCGCACTTGTTGCCGCACTGTCACTCAGCGTTTGCGTATTTTCCGCATGCACGGGTAATAACGGCTCAAACACAGCTTTGACAGCAAGCACTGCTTCAACAGCTGCTTCCGATAAGATACAGACTGTTGACGATCTGAAGGGCAAGAAGATCGGTGTACAGCTCGGTACAACAGGTGATATTTACGCAAGCGATGTTGAGGATGCAAAGATTGAAAGATTCAACAAGGGCGCAGATGCAGTAATGGCTCTCAGCCAGGGTAAGATCGACTGTATCATCATTGACGAGCAGCCTGCAAAGGTATTCGTTTCCAATAACAACGATCTGGAGATCCTCCCCGAAGAGTTTACAAATGAGGATTATGCCGCTGTCATCAAAAAGGATAACACCGAACTCCTCGAAAAGGTAAACAAGGCTCTTTCTGAGATCAAGGAAGACGGTACTCTTGATAAGATCATCAGCAGCTACATCCCCGCAGATGGTGAGGAAGCAGGCTCATTCCATTATACACAGACGGTTACAGAGGGCGATACCTTTGTAATGGCTACGAATGCTGAGTTCCCGCCCTATGAGTATAAGGAAGCAAGCGATATTATCGGTATTGACGTAGAAATCGGCAGAGCTATAGCTGATAAGCTCGGTATGGTGCTCAAGGTAGAGGATATGGCATTTGATTCAATCATCAATGCTGTTAACTCAGGCAAAGCAGATATCGGTCTTGCAGGCTTTACCGTAACAGAGGACAGAAAGAAGCAGATCAACTTCTCTGACAGCTACACCACATCCAAGCAGGTTATTATCATTAAAAAGTAATCGCTGTTTTCTTGATATGTGAAACCATCGCCGCCCCCATTTACGAGGGCGGCGAAATGGCTTATTATCGGAGGAAGTCAATATGAGAAAAAACACTAAAACAATTGCAGTTATCCTGATGATCGCTGCACTGTTCTGCATGCTGTCATTGGGAGTGAGCGCTGCATCCTCCCAGTCATCCGGAAAAGATGATCTCAGCGCTGTATCTGAGGTGTCCGGAGCGGAGCAGTCTGCGGCAGAGAAGGATTTTTATGCTCAGGGCGAGGAGGGTACTCTCCAGCCTGAAATAGTACAGCGACTTTTTGATAATTTTATCAAGGATGAAAGATGGACTTTTCTTGCATGGGGTCTGCTCAATACACTTATCATTACAGTTTTTGCAGAAGAAGATGGTGAAGTAATGCTTTTTGTGAATAATACTGACATGGGCCATTCAGCCACTTTTTCTAATAATACGCATGAAGGAATTGACAATACAGAACCTAGTATGAATTCGCATATAGACGGAGCGTTTGTACATTCTAATCTAGATTTGATGGATGGAAACTTTATGCATGTATATGGTGGTACGAATATGGCAGATATTTCGAACATCCAGCATCATCCATATATGATTTTTAATGATCCATCAGTACAGGGTAATTTCCAGGTCTGCGATCCAAATGGTATGCCA
>ONAX01000024.1 GCA_900315875.1 uncultured Eubacteriales bacterium
CACGATGGACACCCTTGCCATCAGCTAACACTTCCTACTGCCAAGCGTGTAGCGGACTTTCACCGCCAAGTTACTGCCCATTTCGGGCAAACCAAAAAACAAAGCACCCAGTTTAAACTGAGTGCTTTTTCTGTTCTATCAGTAATCACAAACCCTGATTATCCTGCCACCAATCAAATTCATCATATTCGGCCTTCGGCGGGTCACCCGAAGGCTTGTTCTGCTCTTCCCTGACTGCTTTTGTAATGACTTCTTTAAGAATGAGTATTCCCAAACCAATCGGTAAAGACAGCCATCCCCATCCCGGAAGAAAAAACACAAACAGTCCTACTATGATTATAACTATTATCCATGTCAACATAAGAAGGACTCCTTTCAGGAAGTCTGAATTAAATCGTTATTTGTCATCAAGCATAGCATCAAAATGTCGCTTGTAACGCTTAGGTATCTGTATATCGCAAATATGTACGAATGAGATGTATTCGTTAATTTCCATGATTTCCATTGCGGATTCCTTCTCAGTTTACTGCCCCGGTTAATGCAAAATTCTGCTATATACATTTTACCATAAAACAATAAAAATAGATACTGTTTTCAAAAAATTATTAGGTTTTCAAAAAACTTACTTTCATAAAAATAATAATTTCTGAAATTACTCTTGACATTTATTTTATGTGGTGATATATTAAAGTTGTACTAATTGATGTAATACAATTCCTACAAACATTGAAAGGAGGAATCAACTTGTTAAGCATGTTCAGTATCAATTACAGAAGCGGCGAGCCGATGTATCAGCAGATATACAACGAGGTCGTTAAGGAAATATCCCTCGGGCTGCTTCTGCCGCAGGAAAAACTTGCGACAGTCAGAGAGCTTGCGACAACGCTCGGTATTAACCCAAATACCGTATCCAAGGCTTATCAGCTTCTGGAGAAAAACGGGTATATCTATTCCGCAGTCGGCAAAGGCTCGTTTGTTTCAGACTGCTCCGGAAGGATCGCAGGACTGAAGGAGAGCACAATGAACAATCTTAAAAAGGAGATCGGTCAGGCATACAACCTCGGTATCGAATATGAGGTCATAGAAAACCTGACAAAGACTATTTATAACGGAGGTGGAAATACAGATGCTTGAAATAAAGAATGTAACTAAAAAATTCGGAGATAAAACAGCGCTCGAAGATTTGTCCTTCAGCATTCCGGACGGCTCTGTTTTCGGACTTATCGGTTCAAACGGTTCGGGTAAATCTACACTGCTGAGGATTATCTCCGGTGTTTTCAAACCGGATGGCGGCTCTGTAGAAATTGACGGGGAGTGTACATTCGAAAATCCGTCTGCCAAGGAAAAAATCTTTTTCATTTCAGATTATCCATATTTTTACAATAATTCGACTGTCGAAAGCCTTGTGAATTTCTATAAGGTGCTCTACCCCACCTGGAACGATGAAAAATTCCGCAGGCTCTGCGGCATGTTCCCCATTGGCACAAAGGACAGGATAGTCAATATGTCAAAGGGTATGCAGCGTCAGGCTGCTCTGATGATAGCGTTGTCTGTCTGCCCGAAATACATACTTCTTGATGAGATTTTCGACGGACTTGACCCTGTTGTGCGCCAGCTTATCAAAAAGCTTATCATGGAGCTTGTATCTGAAAACAATACAACTGTTATTATTGCCTCGCACAACCTGCGCGAGCTTGAGGATGTCTGCGACCATATCGGACTTATCCACAAGGGCGGCATAGTAATGGAAAAGGACCTTGACGAAGCTAAGCTGGGAATACACCGCGTTCAGGCTGTATTTGATAATGAGCTGGAAGAGGATGTTCTTAACTCGCTGAACGTTGTAAATATCAAAAGACAGGGCAGAATGATGCTGCTCACAATCCGCGGGGACGGTCAGGCTATTGAGGACACATTAAGGTCTCAGAAGCCTGTATATATGGAGATGCTCCCTCTGACGCTCGAGGAAGTATTTATCAGTGAAATGGAGGCGGTAGGTTATGACATTAACAACATCCTCGAATAACAAAAACTTTACAAAGCTTTTGAAATGGGCTTTTTTACGCAACAAGTCGATAATGATAATATTTTCGGTTATTATGGCTGTAGGTATCATAATTAATCTGTACATCCTGACCCGTTTATCAGTTAATTACGATAAACCCGGATTTGAAAAAACATGCGGTAATATCGGCTATTTTTCAATCATTCTTGCCCAGACATTGTCAATTCTGTTTTCAATAGCATCCGTGTCGCAGACCTTTTCATTCCTGCACAACAAACGCAGCACCGATATGTTCGGCGCAATACCGGCAACCAGAAGCACGCTTTATTTTTCACACCTGCTTGGAGGAGCAGCATCGATAGCCCTCCCCTTTATAGCAGGTTCGCTGATTATCTGCCTTGCTTCCTGCCGATCGTTTGAATTTGTTTTACTGAATTTTCTCGCAATTCTGTTCGGTCTGATTTCAATTGCGGCTGTGTACAGCTTTTCTTCGCTTATTGCATACTGCTGCGGAACCGCACGGGATATGGGACTGATAACCTTTGCAGCAAACGCAATATATATCGGCGTCCTGGCTATATCCTGGACTGTCGTGACACTTATGATTCCGGGACTTGATTTTGAAAGCATTTTATATGCTCCTGTTCTAACCCTCTTCTGCCCCATGGGCTTCGCATATTTTCTTGATATATATTATTACGGCGGACAGACTGCTGCTTTTGTGGTGACCATAATATGGAGCGTTCTGTTCACTGCTGCCGCTGTACTTCTCGGAAACATTGCTGCGAAAACACGCAGAATGGAAACCGCGCAGAATGAATTCAATATCAAATGGGTACCGGTTGTAATCAAGGTCGGAATGTCAGTGCTTATCGGCGGCTTTGCAGGTCTTATTACAGCTACATCCTTTGCCAGCGGTTTTTCCACAATGTATGTTTTCACATTCTGGTACATTCTCGCCGGATTTGCAGCATTCATCATCCTGCACCTGATTTTTTCAAAGGGAATCAAAGGCAAATTCCTTTCGTCACTTTTTGCATACATCGGCACTACCGCAGCAGCAATTATTCTTCTTTTTGTTATGTCTACCGGCGCCGGCATTGATACCTATATCCCGATGCAGTCCAATATCAGCAGCGTAACATTCGGAGAACAGAATTACACCTACAGTGAACCCGAAAATATTCAGACCGTTACTGAAATCCACAAAATAATAACCGACGGGCTGAAAAAAGAATCAGGCAATCAGTATTATATCGGCAGCTCGACAAATCAGGGACAGTGGACCAGAGAAATAGATGAATCTGATTACGACAAATATAGTACCATTCTGAATACACCATTTAATTTCAGATACAACAAGAATTTCGGTTTTACTACGACCAGAAATTACAACATCAACTTATATAACCTTTCCTTCTACGACTCACAAAGGATGACTGAGCTTCTTCTCAAGCTTTATAATTCCGACGAATACAAAAAGCAGAACAAGGCCTTCCTTTTCAGTGAAACATCACATTCAGAAGACAGCGTTCAGCTGGCTTACTACGAATATAACGGTCGTCTGACCTATGATTACGAATACTACAACGGAACTGAAGATTACACAGCTTCCGATACAGTTGAGCTGAAAAAGGACAGAGCATTCCTCGACGGTCTTTATGCTGCTCTGAGAGAGGATATTCTCGCTGACCCGGATTTCTTCTATGAAAACACAAATCGTTATTATTACGGTACGTACAGATATTTCGGAGATTACTTCCTGAATCTGAGCGTTTATTCCAGTGCCGGAAACACAGACACAGGCACATACGATGATTATTTGTATGATGTCAGCCCTTCCAGGAATTTGGTTTTGAGTGTAAACCTTACAAAAAATTACCCCAGAACAATTGCTTATCTTGAAGCAAACGGCTACAAGATCAATAATGAAAAACTCAGCAAGGGAAGCTTACTCTGAGATAAATATAAATCGGACTGCACCCCCGGTTCACGGTACGGTGCAGTCCGTTATTTTTTGTTTTGCTTTACCCGGTTTAAAAATATTGACAATACAAACTACAATCAGCAGTACCGCTATTAATGATCCGGCGATACGTAGAATTCTTTCCGTATCTATCGTTGACTGTGAAGGGGTATAATCATTTCCTTACGGTAGGAAATCATTCTCCGTTTTTTCTTCAACGGACGACTGCTCCTGCGTTACAGATGATGTCTGCGCAGGCTGCCCGGAAACCTCAGAAGTGAGTGCAGTTTCGCCGAAGGCGCCGATACCTGTCCTTTCACAATACACGATATATCTTGTCTTATTCGACCAGTATGGATGACAGGTCAATAAAGTAATCATATCGTGACCAGGTATGATTTTTATTTTATCTGTATCATACGGATCGATTACAATTATCTTTTCGACACGATACCTCAGTTCCCCCCAGAGGTTAGTGACCTTGACAATATCACCGACGCTCAGAAGCTCTATATCACCGAAAAAACCGGCCATCCGGTGAGCTGCTATTACACAATTGGTGTTGATGCCGCCAACAGGCATGCTGGTGTGATCCATAATAGTAGCACCATTTGCCATATTTGCCTGATTTAATCCGATATACAGCGGCAGCTCAACTCCCATTTTGTCAATTGTGATATAACCTGCAACATCGTCCGGCAAGCCGAAATCCGTAAAATCAATACTGCTTGTCATGTAACTGAATGCGTCCCTCAGCTCCGACTGACCGTTGCTGTACTGTTCAAGATTATAGGATACCAGGCTTTTATACAGTTCATCATAATTATCATCGGAAGACTTTTCTGCCACAGAGCTGTCATGATTTGAAGAATGACTTTCATTCCCGGAGGATTCTTCGACATAGCTATTATCAGCTTCAAGTTGATCCGCAAGTTTTTTGAATTCTTCAACAGCCTGTGACGAAGTCTTTACCCTGTCATTATAGCGAAAAAACGGTTCGGTAAGAATAATCAATCCTGCAACCACAAAGAGTAAAGCAATAATATTAATAATTCTTTTCATTTCAGCTCTTCTCTTTCAGGTTTTTCCGTTTATTCATTCTTCGGAAAGCAAATACAATCGCTACAACAATAACTACAGATATACCTATGCCTGCCAGTATCGCATATATATACTGTGTCCCCCATGTTCTGAGAGTGACACGACGGCCGGATTCTTCAATTTTTTTTGCTTCTTCATAGGAGATCCTTGTACCTCTGACAAGAAGTCTGTGACTATTGACTCCGTAGGGCGTGCATGTCACAAGTGTTACAAGATCCCTTTCCCTGTCAATATACAATCCCTCTGTTTCATCCGGAAGTACGACCTGCTTGTTATCAACCATATACGCAAGAGTTTCTCCCCACACATGCAGATAGAAAATATCTCCGTCGTGCAGCTGATCCAGATTGGTAAAAAGCTCCTTATCGGCTGTACCCGTATGCCCGGAAAGAACACAGTGAGTACCCTTTCCGCCAATCGGAAGGCTTGTGCCCTGCAAATGGCCTACTCCCTTGGCAAGAACAGCATCGTCAGTGTAATGATACACTACAAGCTTCAGATTAATCGCAGGTATCTCAAGTGAGCCCATCGCACCGTCACCGTTTTGATTGTGCAAGTCGATATACGGATGCTCCTCAAGCTGCAAAACATCGGCTTCAAACGGGTCGGTAAGCTTTACCTTGCTGTCGAGGAGACCGCTGTTATATTCGCGGCAATCCTCGAGCATGGTAACTTTTTCTTTTTCAGGAATTTCAGTGACCTGACTGTCGTAATAGTTGATCAGCTCCTGCTGACTGTTCTGGAACAACATATTGCTGATAACCGGATAGATCAGTATTCCTGCTCCGGCAAGTACTACAACGACAGCCAAAGCCGTGATCAGCTTAGTTTTCATCTACCTTATCGGATTCTTTCTTTTTTCTGTTAACAAGTATAATAACTGTTCCGCCTACTGCTACCAGAACTATTCCGGCGATAGCCATAAGCCAGTTACCCATTTCACCGGTAAGCGGAAGGAGGAAGCCCTTCTGGTTTACAACGCTGAATTCAATACCGTAGTTATTGCTTGTGCTTGATACGGTAACAGCGACACTGTCAAGGTTTGCGCCCGAATAAGTTGTAGTATTGTTAAACAAAGTAAAGTTGGTTGAGTCAACAGGAGTGTTATTATTATCCTGTGCTTTAACTACAATTGTGATAGGATTCAGAATATTATAGCCTGCATTTGTCAAAGCAGAATCTGTTTGCTCTTCAAGATAATATGTACCCTCACCCAGACCGTGAAGCAGAAGCGTACCGTTTGTTGTACTTACTGCAAGTTCATCAGTAACCGTATTATCATTACTGTCAGCTCTTGTATAGTTGCCGACAGAATCTTTAACAAAGTTAATTGCTGTTCTTGTAGATACTGAAGAATCCTGTAAATAAAGCTTGAACTTGACTTTATCATAAAAAGCAGTTGTTGCTCCGTCACTGAACAGCTTATCTACCTTAACATCGTAAGTGTAAACATTGTTTTATCATTGGTAGTATCATTGGAATAAGTGCTACTTTCAAACGGATCATTGCTGTATCTGAGCTTTGCGGTATTTGTTGCACCGTTTGTTGTCGCTTCGCCCATCAGTTCTGCATTGTAGGAGATCTCGATATCTCTGCCGTCAAGGTTAAGAGCCTTGAGCTTTTTCATGTCAAAATTTATCGCAAAGAAGTTGCTATTTGAAGATGATGTATAATCTGTTTCCCAGAGTCGTCCGATTGCTGAATCTTTTGAATCGTTATTATTCTGAACAAGAAGATATCCATCCGAATTGAAATCTACAACTTTGTATGTTGTATCTGTATAAGAACCGGAAGCCTTTATCTTTACTCTGAGACCTTCGACAGCTTTTCCGTACTTTGAATTATCAAGATCAAGAGGAATGAAATCCTGATATTCCATCTTATCACGGAAAACAAATACATATTTGTCTGAAGTTTGTGTGTCAAAATTTTATTCATTAAGAGTTGTCAAAAGCGGAAGAAGTTTACTGTTTGTTTCGGCAAGATCAAGATCAAAGCTGGTGTATGACGGAATATGGGATTCTACGACATAATGGTTCACATCACCGACATTAGATGTAATTTTGTCATATTTATCGCCGCTGTTCTCATCATATTTTGTAGTACTGTTATTATCGCCGGCGCTGCCATTGTTGCGATTATTCGAGTCCAGAAGATTTGATACAGATCCGTTCTCTTCGACAAATATTCCTGCACCATTAGATGAAGTGTAATAATTTCTTATTGTACCACCGGAAAAACGAATTTTCCGCCGCTGACTATATCAACTGCACGAATATCCGATGTACCATCAGAACATATCATACTTCCACCGGCTGAATCAATGATCTTCAAGGTACCGTAAACAATAATACCTGCTGAATTAGACCCTGAGAAGATCGTGTTAAGAGTATGTCCATTAAGATCAAGAATGATCTGACAGTGATAAGGTACTGAAATGTTTTCACTTATATCATTAGTGAGGCTTATGCGGCCATTCTTTTCCGACTGAGAAGCAATACTATCAATTGTCTCCTGAATACTGCCATTCACCAATGAAAACGCAGCAAAACCATCCCCATTCACATCGAATGCGGATGTTGCAAGAACAGCATTAGACGAAGAAAACTCTACTCCTGACGGCATAAGAGTCAGAAAGAAAGATAATATTAAGAATAAAGACAACATTCTCATAAAATACTTATTTTTAATTCTCATATTAACCACCTGTCCGAAGAGACTCAATATTGTGTGAAGATTTGCAATCTTCTGCCACTACATTCACTTAATTCAGATTGACCATAAATTATATTTATAATAATACAATAATGCATATAACTACTTAATTATAACACATTTTGTCATAACAAATAATACTTTATAATATAATTCTATAAATTTTTATGCATAAGACCTGTAATAAGTATTAAATATTTTTATAGCGAGGATAAATAGAATAACTTTATTCTGTAGTTTTGATTTTTTTAAAGAAAATAAGAATCTCACTTTTTATACATTTGTATTAAATAAATAATAGGACAAATAGTATGTAAAGATATTTACTTATCTGGATAAAATAATACCACCGGGAATAAAACACTCCCGGTGGTAAGTAATTATTTATTCTTAATCAACCCACAGAAACATCATAATTGCTGCTTACCATTGCGCCGTCTGCATCCTTAACGCAGACCTTGATGATATAGTCACATTCATTTCTCAGCTTGATACCCGCAGTTGTAGCATCTGTAAATTCATCGCCGATTGGAATCCAGTTTTTTGCATACGCTTTTTTATAGTAATAAGCATATGTATAAGGCGCCGATCCGCCGATTGCAGAACCTGTTATTATTATTCTGGTATTCACCGGAACACTATCGGCGCTGACTGAAGATTTATTGATAAGAGTGGTATCAGAGGAATAATCATTGCTTATTGATACTGCAAGCACACGTGAAACGATTTCGCCGTTTCCATCCATTACATCAACCTTAACAATGAATTCTCCCTCCTGTTTAGGAGTAAACTGAGCATTAGCCGTATCGGTAAATTCCTTACCGATAACATACCAATGCTTTGCAGTGGTTCTCTTATAATAAAATGCATATTTATATCCGCTGCTTCCCGTTGCAGACGCTGTAAGCTTTATTTTCGTTCCGGGCTTTGCACCTGTCTTGTTAACCGTCGATGTATTCCTGAAAGCATCGGACTTTCCGTCAACAACCTTTACGGTAAAACTGTTTTCTTCGGTATTATCATTTGAATCTTTAACAACAATACGGATATCTATTTCTCCGATAGATGTAGGTGTAAAGAATGCAGAAGTGGCAGATGTAAACTCTGCACCGACAGTTTTCCAGACCTTTGCGTCTTTGCGCTTATAATAGTATGAATACTTATAATTCCCTGCTCCGCCATCAGCCGAACCGGTAAAAGTAATCCTTGAACCGAGAGAAAGTGCATCGGAATTAACAGTGGAATTATTCACAAGCGACGCGGATGAAGTTACGTGAAATTTGACCTCTGCGGTACCGTCAGGAAAAATAAGGTCTAAGGTATTGTCGCCGTCTGAAAGGTTACTGTCAAGAAAAGCATTGCTGAATGTCAGCTTGCCGCCGCTGAATGAAACGCCCTCGGTTTGATTTGTTCCTACAGACTGGCCGTTGTTACTGATCAGTACTGCGTCAGAATCAGAATCTGTATTTAAAGTCACATTGCCGTCATGTGCTCTGTCCCATGTTATATCAGAAGGATTCACAGAAACATATTTGCTGCCATCATAGCAGACAACTGTGAAATTCAGGGCACCGTCGTCAAACGTCAGGGTCAGGTTATGTACTCCGACGCCGAGCTTTTTTATTTCTGAGCTGCCGATTATGAACTCGCCGTATCTGAGAAGCATATTGCTCTCGACATTCGATCCGAGATAGTTTCCGTTTTCACTGAGAGAACCTATTACAGAATCGGAATTAGTCTTGACACTTACAGTGTAGCCGTTATTGATATCCCAGATAAACTCTGTCTGCTCTGCAGTTATTATTTTTTCTTCAAGAGGAGAAATCGTGTTGTATTCCGCATAAGCCATAATACGCTTGCTGTTCTGCAGGCTTACAGAAGAAATGTACTGCGTATCGTCAAGATCTATAGTCTTTGTAATAACCTGACCGCCGGAATTACCGTTTGTATAGGTAATGACATGTGTATCCTTGTTATAGCTCTTTACTATTGCAACATGGTTGAAATAGCGTCCTGAACCGTCCCAGGAGAAAAACAGCAGACCGCCCGGCTTATAGGGCACGTCATAGGGGTCAATCTCGGTATGTACATAGTGATTCCACGGATAAGCTGCGATCTTTTTAGTTGCTGTGGGAGTATACCACACCAGCTGCTGATCCATATTGAAGGCAGTGAGCCATGAATCGGCATCCTCCTCTATTCTGGGGTCAGCGCAATAGGAATAATAGTACTTTTTCAGCTGCGCTTCCGAATAATAACCTGCCTGATAAAGGCACCAGCTCGTAAAAATTGCACACCAGTCCATATCATAATATATAGACGAATCGGTACTGCCGTTGATATATGCTTCTGCCCAGCGAGTGTATTCAGTATTACCTGTGTCATCGCTGCTCATACGTTTAACGGCGCCTGTCCAGATAAGTCCATCATTTTTGGCGCTTTCAATATCTACTCCTTCGGTGGAATAATTGTTATAGCCCTCCTGAGAAAGCGCAACTGCAAGGGTCCTCTCCATCAGAGACGAATCCTTCGTTTCATTCAGAGCCGTCTGAAGCCTGGTATAATACTGCGTGTTTTTATACTCTGCCGAGAACGCTCCTGTATCGGATACAGTCTGAGAAGCGGTCAATCCGTCGGTTCCTGTTGCAGAAACACTGACAGCACCCATTACGGCGCATGTTGAAATCAGCGCTGCAGCAAGAAAGCAGCATAGTATTTTTTTGACTTTCATGTTTATTCTCCTGTCTTAATTATTTCCGGACTCTGAAGCCGGAGTGTCATAGTTATCATAACATCCTTAACGAAAAAAATCAACACTGACGAAATCAAATAATATAATATACTCCCGGCTCACACAGACCGGTACATAATCCGCTTTAAAGCAATATCTGAAACAGCAAAAACGCCGACGTAAAAGGTACATCGGCGTCTGAAATTCTGTTATTCGTTTATTTTTGCACGGATGATCTTTCTCGATGCAGTTTTTACAAATTCCTTATCGCGGAAAATGACATTTACAATGCGCTTTGCAGGCTGGAAGGTATCGTTAACCTCATCAATCTTTTTGCGGATTTCTGCCTGAATATCCTTGGATTTATAATCAGGATCAGGATATATCTGAGCAGTGATAACCTGGTTATCATCATAAACAACCATTTCCTTGATCGGGCGGAAGGCTGCAAATTTGTTTTCGATTTCCTCCGGTGAAACGTTTTCGCCGTTTGAAAGTATGATAAGATTCTTCTTTCTGCCCGTTATGTAAAGATAGCCGTCGTCATCCTTATATCCAAGGTCGCCTGTCTTGAGCCAGCCGTCCGGAGTAAGGGTGTTTGCTGTTTCTTCGGGGTTTTTGTAGTAGCCCTGCATTACGGACTTACTCTTTACCCAGATTTCACCGTCAACTATCCTGACTTCGCAGCCGTTTACGATCTTACCGACAGAATCCGGCTTCGGACAGTTTACTACGCCTGTGCATATTCTCGGCGAGCATTCTGTCATGCCATAGCCCTGGGCAATATCTATGCCGAATTCCTTGTAGCCCTTTATTATCTCCGGGCTGAGGTAAGCACCGCCCGAGAAAATAGCTACAAGCTTCTTTCCGAAGGTTTCGTGAGCAATCAGCTTCTTAAGCGGAATCTTCTTTGCTGCCTGCTGCATCTTTACAAGTATTGTGGACGCTATCATAGGTACAAATGTGCAGTATTCCGGCTCAAAAAGCTTAAGGTTCTTGGCAATATGGAACAGCGAATCGTTGACGCACACTGTCATACCGCACCAGAGGCTGTGGAGAATATCAATAGTAAAGCAGAATACATGATGTATCGGAAGTACCGTCAGAACCTTTGCACCGTGGAAATTATCATCGGGACAGCAGATAGTATTGTCAATGAAATTGCCGTGTGAAAGCATTACGCCCTTGCTGATTCCTGTCGTGCCTGATGTAAAAAGTATTGCTGCAAGATCATTTTCGGTAACATCGCCGTCAGGTGTCTGACCCTCACATTCAGAGATCATATCCCCGAGGAAAAGCATTCCCTCCGTGGGCTTCTGGAGATGTACATAATACTCTATCTGGGGACAGCGCTCCTTGAAAAGAGGAATATCACGGACGTGCTTATCGTCAATGAAAACCATCTTGCTGTCCGAGCGCGCAAGCTCATCGGCAATATTTTCAGGGTTATTGTTCGTATCAAGAGGAACGGAAACATTACAGCTGCACTGAACGCCGAACCACGCGCTGAGATATTCAAGAGACGTTGTGCCGACAAGTGCGATATGTGTTTTTCCTTCAAAATGCTTCTGTATCCATACTGCTATGCTGTCACATGCCAGACGGAATTCGTGGAAGCTTGTATTGCGGAATTTCTTTCCGATATATTCACTTATGAATATTTCACTACTGAACTGTCTGTCTGCATCATAGACAAGCTGTTTAAGGGTTTTAAGCTCAGCCATTATTCTGTCCTCCGAAATAATCGAGCAGATCGCCGACCGTCTTGCATTTCATTATTTCTTCTTCATCTATTGTAACATCAAATTCGGTTTCGGCGTCTCCGAGCATGCACATAATGTCGTAGGAATTGAATCCCAGATCCTCGATAAAACGAGAATCCCTTGTAATTGTGTCGGGATCAACCTCGACATACTGTGTGATCAGTTCTTTAAGCTTATCCATCATATCTGTTTGCCCCTTTCTTTTATGTCATATCAATAATTTCTTTAAGCGTCTTGTCCGGGTTTTCAATGCTGCGGAACAGCACTCTGCCCGTGAAATAGTATAGGAATTCGATTTCTTCCGGTGTAGCACATTCGGTCTGATATCCGAAATAGAAGGTCAGGCCGCCGTCGTTGGGTCTGTGCATTGCCGTGATATACATCGGCTGCGGCTGCTTTCCGCTGCTGTACCACCAGCTCTTGAAGCCTATTCCCTTGAGGGTATCCCCCATCGCTGCCAGTGTAGCAGGCTGATATGTGAAGTCCACGCTGGTATAAGTCGAACCCGGAGCCGCGCCGTAGGTATCGCAAAGCTCGCCGAGGCACTTGAGCGGAGAATAGTCAGAGTGGATGAATATTTCATCCTGCGCCTTTTTGATCATGCGGATCGAATCGAGTACCGTTGTATCCATCGGCATAATTGTTCTCAGCGGGAAGCAGTGCATTCTGACGCCGCCGCACTTTTTGTTGTTAAGGGTAGAACGTCTGCTGACAAGGTCTCTGATTATAATATCCGTTTCCTCGTTATTGAATTTTGAAAGAACTGTTCTTATTGCATGAAGGATAATAGCGCTCACGGGAAGCTCATGCTCCTTTGCAAAGAGCATAATCTTTTCCGTTGATTCAACACTGAGATCATAGGTTATTGTACTGCCCTTGCCGTCCTTGCTTGCAAGAATACCCCATCTCTGGTCAGGATTATTATTTTCCTTGCGAAGCTGCATAAGTCTGCCCGGACCGGTATAATCCGTATACATAGGTTCCGGAAGCCCGAACTGACGATGCCAGTATTCCTCATCCTTCTGCTGCTTTTTGCTGCCTTCATATGCAAGATCTCTCTTGACCGATTCTATGTAGGAAGCCATCGGCTTCGGATACGGCATATCAAACAGCAGCGAGCAGTAAATCTCTATAACATCCTTGGTAAAAGCTATTACAGAGCTTGAGTCCATGCACGCATGATGCACATTGAAGTAAAATCCGTTGTAGCCGTTCGGAAGAGTAACGATAACAATCCTCGAAAGCTTTCCACCATAGCTGTCAAAGGGCTGCGACGTCCACTTTGTAAGCACCTCAGTAACCTTTTCGTCCTTCCACTGAGAGAAATCATAATACTCGAAATACTCATTCTGATAAGGAACGACATACTGCCAGAGCTCACCTGTCTCGGGATCCTTCCAGATCCTCAGTCGCATGGATTCGCATCTTTCGACTGCGCGGTTCAGAGCCTCGCGAAGAGCTGCAATGTTCAGATCCATCTGCAGATACTGTCCGGTTCCTATGTTCTCCACTTCGTGAGTAGCGCCGCTCTTGATCAGTGCGAGATTTAGAAGCTGTGCTGAGGTAAGAGGATAACAATCGTAACTGATTCCACCGATATTTTTTAACATTATTTTCACCGTCCTGACTATATAAATTTCTTATCTCGAAAAATCACTTACGCCTTAATTATATCTCAACCACATGTGAATTACAATTGACATAAATGACAAATATAGAATAATTAATTAGGGCATGTATACCATCACTATTCCGACAAATTCTGAAACCGTGTCATAATGCGCCTTTAAGATAATTCGTTTTATAAATATTTTTGTATTCGATTAAACAGCACTCAATACTATTTCAAAAAAACATCCCCCGGAAACAGCTGCACAAAGCAGCCGCCGGGGGAAAAATTAAAATTTTATTTTTTGGATAGATGCACATTCATCCTAAGACAGACAAGCTGTCCGCATCTGAGTTTAATGCCTCTCTCTCCAGAATCTTACGCCTACTATCAGCTTTTCTCCGTCACTTTCCTTGACGGACACTATTTTCGAGATAACCGGCATAGGAATACCCTTTATTACCAGTCGGTACTGTATTCTGAACGAGCCTGTCTTTCTTATCTCACGAAGAACGTTTGAAAGCGTAAAGGCACGCATGAAGTCAGGAAGATCATCCTCAAAAATAACCTGTTTGGCATAGGAAATACTCTTTCCGAAAAAGTCTTCACCGGTTTTGGACAAACCAAGTGAATCGTAGTCTTCCGATGTACTGTATTCAAAATATCTTCCTGTTTCCGGGTTAACGGTATACAGACACAGATACCCGCCTGTCAGAGCCATTATTCTTGCATAGGCAGTCTTTTCTCTCTGAATGGTTTCTATCATTTCCTGCTGCTTCATCTGTGAATCGACAACACTGATACCGATAATCAGATGATTTCTGTCCTGCTGCATTCTTATTGCCTTCATGTTCACATAAACCGGAGAACCTGTATCCATAAGTCTGTATGTTGCAATATATGATCCCTGTTCATCGATCTCTTTAAGAATATTGTCTTTTGTAAATGTAAGTGACATGAACTCGTAGTCATCCTCAAAAATACGCTTTTTCATTTCAGTTCTTGCCGAATCAAAGAAACCGACTCCATGACGTTCAACAGCCAGTTCCTCTTCACCTACGGGTGAGCTGTATTCAATAAAGCTGTCATCGCTCAGATCAACATAGTAGATGTTATAATAGTCAGCCGCAAGCGCCCTTGCGATATTCGCATAGGACGCGCCCTCTTTTGCGCTGCGGATGGACAGAACAGCAATCGCGATAGAGGTCTTTCCGGTTACGGGATTCTGCGAAATCCTTCTGATAGCGGTGTGAATCGTAGAACCGTCCGGCATCTGTTCGTCAAAGAAAACACGTCCGCCCGACTCACAGCATTCAGTCACAATATTCATAAACGAGGACCCGGTACCTTCTTCAGGATAGTTGTATTCCTGACCCGTCCTTGAAAGATTAAGGTCAAAGAAGCGAACCATGAATTTCCTGTAGGATTTATTGCTTCGGACGACCTTAACCCTGGTACCCTTTATTTCCATTATACACATCGGAACGGTATTGAAAACATTATTGAAATCGTTATCATCCTCGCTGGCGATAACTGTCATATCGTACAGATTGATGCGGCCCATTGTATCATAGTACTCTGCTTCAAGCGGATTTTCGTAGCCTATCCGTAGCCTATCTGTATTCCCTTTTCATATCTTTCAAGAATACTTTCAAGCGGAATGGGCTTTGTATAATAATAACCCTGCAGCTTGGAGCAGCCGATTTCCTGCAGAAAACGCTGCTGTTCCTTAGTTTCGACGCCCTCGCAGACCGTATCTACACCGAGGGATGTCGCCATTCTCATAAGCTCGGACAGAACGATCTTTCCGCTTTCGCCGTCATCGAGCTTTTTCATGAATATCATATCAAATTTTATAAGATCAAACTTTATGCTCTGCAGAACGTCGAGCGAAGAATAACCGCTTCCGAAGTCATCCATCCATACCGGAAAACCGAGCTGCTGGAACCTGGCTATCTCCTGTTTCATAAAATCAAAATCGCTGCCGATAGCACTTTCGGTTATTTCTATGGTAATAATATTTCTCGGAAGTCCGGAATCATCAACACGTCTGCGAACCTCTTCGACAATATCACACATATCAAAATCTGAACGGGAAAGGTTTATCGAATGAGGCACAATATGGAAACCGTTGTTTTTCTGATAATTGATTTTTCAAGAACCTGTTCAAGCATATAAAGGTCAAGCTTGTATATCTGACGGGAGTCCTCGAGATAAGGTATGAAAAACGCCGGTGACATAAAGCCCTTTTCAGGATCTATCCATCTGGCAAGCGCTTCCTCGTCGCACACATGACCGTTTACCGCACGAACGATGGGCTGATAGAATACCTTGATCCATTTTTCTTCAATTGCACGATCAAGATTTGTAAGAACATACCTTCTGCGCTCAGCCTCCTCAAGCTGACTTGATTTATAATAGTTATAATCAGATTCGAAAGTATTTCTGATAGAGTCACAAGCAAGCTTTGCTCTGTCACAGGCAATACACGCAGGAACGTTATCGAGACCGGTTGAATAGATACCTACTCTGACAGGCAGGGAATTACCTCCGTTCAGATGAGAACAATCATCAAAAAGCTGCCTGAGCTTATCCTCAAGTCCCTCCTCACCAGTATATGCCGCAAAGTGATCTCCGCCGACATGGCAGCAACGTTCATTATTGAAAATACGATTCAGAATTTTTGCAAATGCCTGCAGCAGCTTATCACCCTCGGAAAAGCCATACTTTGAATTGAAGTATTTCATGCCGCTAAGGTCGATAAAGAGCATTACAGCATTATCGCCCTCTTTTTCTATGCTCTTCTTACCTTCCTCAGCAAGCTCGAAGAAATACGTCATGCTGGGCAGTCCGGTAAGATAATCATACTGAGTCAGTTTTAATGTATTATCCTCATGAAGCGCTCTGTTGAGCACACTGTTAAGTTTTGCTGGGATATCATCACTTTCCTCGGAATAAGGTCCCTCGTCAACATACCAGACCTGTGCAAGACGGACCCCGTCCCTTGTAAAGAAATGAGAACCGGTTGCATGTATGATCCTGTATCCGCAGTCGTTATGTCTTCTTGTCCTGTAAATAACATCGTAAGGAACATCCTCAACTGCAAAACGATATGCATCATTTGAAATTCTTGCAACATCATCGGGGTGGGTTGCCTTGTACATATCATGATCCATATCATAGTATGCCTGAGCGCGTTTATCATAACCGAAAAGCTCACAGAAGCCATCAGAAAGTACAAGCGTTACAACACGCTTGTTCACAAACTGATATATTGCAAAAAGCTGGTGCAGAGCTTCGAGTATTTCCTGCTCCTGTTTTGAGAAATGATATCTTTCCATGATTTTCACCATGTTAAGTTGATTGTGCTGTCTGTTTTCATGATGATCCTGTCTGACAGTTTCTGAATTAACTGGATAATAAGCCCAGCTTATAAAAATCTGACCGTAAATACAAGGAAACAGATGTTTATATAATAAATGTTACTTATGATAAATCCGCAAAAATCATACCAATATGAGATAAATGCCCGATCCGCAGCTATTTCTTTCATTTTATCTGTCGTAAAGGTATATTCTTCCGAAAAAATGCAAATTATTACTGCAGAAAAAATATTACTATCGTATGGTAGGTCACATTTTTTGTGCGATTAGTTCAAATATATCAACCTATTTTAATATATTATAGTCGATTTTTCTAAATCTTCAATATATAAATGCATAATTCACAAATAAAATTGCAAAAAATCTTAACGTTCAGAAAGACTCAGACAATCAGACTGTATATGAATCATTAAACTAACTTATTTTTTGCAAATTATAATATTTTGTTTACCAATCTGATTGCCTATTAATAAAAAATAAGTTATAATTACCATAAAGATATCAAAAATAAAAATAAAACTGTATAATAGAAACAAAGAAATAATTTTTTGATAAGCAGTATTTATTTATCTGCATTTTTCCCGAAACAAATAATCTTACTGACTCAGAAAATAATATAGCCGCAGCTCTCCGGACTGCACAGACTAACAAATCGGAATAATGTTATTACAGATTCAGGTGAAATTGTATGAACATGCGCAAATCGCAGGAATACAACGAAAAGGAAAATCCGCCCGTCAAGCTGCAGATAGCGCATGGCTTCGCGCTTTGCGAGGACACATCCAAAAAGCTGAAGGAAACTGAACTGCTTGCGGACAAACGCATGTACGAATGCAAGCGCCTTATGAAGGAAGCAGATAAAAAGGGCGAAAAAAGTAAAGCAGCATGAGAAAAACGTCGGTGAACGAAATAGGTCACCGACGTTTTATTATATCTGTTTGTGCAGTTATTGACGAAAAGTCAAAGCTGATTTCAGGATTATCTACATTTCCAGATATGGCTGCTGAGAGGCTCCATATAGCTGCCGCCGCCGAAATCGTGAACGCCGCCAGTTACGAGGTCATCTGCAAGGCCGTAGCCTGCATCAAAATGTGCTGTATAGGGCTGGTCGTCCGCATTGATAGCAACGAATACACGCTCACCGTCGAAATCTCTCTGCAGAATACACTGCTTGTTTGTAAGCACAGGAATCTTTATATCACCGTAGCACAGAGCCTTTGACTCCCTGTGAGCCTTTGCAAGGCGGCGGATATGCTCGGTAATCTCGTTTTCCTCGGGCTTGTCAAATGCAGGACGAAGCGCAGGGTCACCCTGACTCTTGTCTGCCTTTGCTCCCCATTCGCTACCGTAATATACACAGGGAATTCCCGGCATACCAAAGAGCATGGTATATACAAGGGGCAGATGAGCAGGATTGGAAAGAATGCTTGCAATACGTGTAACGTCGTGGTTATCAGCAAAGCAAAGCAGGTGCAGTCCTCTGTACTGGCACCACTGCTCGGGACCGAAACGGTTTTTCAGTGAATGGCATATCTCAAACATATTCATGCTGTTGAAGCTTGAGAAAAGGCCCTTGTAGCACTCATAGTTTGTAGCACTGTGGAGCATTTCATTATTCACCCAGCGTGAATAGTCTCCGTGAAGAAGCTCGCCTACAAGGAAGAAATCCTCCTTCAGGGAATCCGTGTAGCTGCGCAGTCTTTTGAGGAAATCAAAATCCAGACAATATGCCACATCCAGACGCAGACCGTCAATGCCGAAGTACTCAATCCAGTATTTTACAGCGCTGAGAAGGTGGTCAACTACAGCAGGATTGCGAAGATTCAGCTTTACAAGGTCGTAATGACCCTCCCAGCCCTCATACCACAGGCCGTCGTTATATGAGCTGTTGCCGTCAAAATTGACGTTGAACCAATCCTTGTATGGTGAATCCCACTTCTTTTCGCGAACATCGCAGAACTGTGTAAAGCCTCTTCCGACATGGTTGAATACACCGTCGAGAACGACCTTTATTCCTTTTTCATGCAGTTTGTCACAAACTGCCTTGAAATCCTCATTTGTTCCGAGACGGCAGTCTATCTTGAAATAGTCCCTTGTGTTGTAGCCGTGTGTATCGGATTCAAACACAGGTGAAAAATACACTGCATTGCATCCAAGCTCTGCAATGTGATCTGCCCAGTCAAGCACCTTAAGAATTCGATGCTCCTGCACACCGTCGTTTTCAAACGGCGCTCCGCAAAGACCAAGCGGATAGATCTGATAAAATACTGCCTCATAGCCCCAGTTTCCCATTTTTGTTTTTCTTCCTTTCAGATATAGATTGACTGTCAGTCGAGCCCGGGTTCAAAGCTCGGCATCAGCTGCAGCTTGAAAAGGTTTCTTTCATGCATTCTGTCAATTTTTTCCTTTTTAACTGCATCTTCAATAACGCCCTCGCGGATATAGCGGTCAAGCTCAGCATATGTAAAGCCGAGATTATCCTCATCCGTTTTGCCGCAAAGACCGTCGATCGGCACCTTGTCAACAAGTACCGCCGGCAGACCGAGAAGCCGCCCGATCTGCTTTACCTCATCCACCGTAAGGTGTGAGCACGGGCTGAAATCGCCTGCTGCATCGCCGTAGCGTGTGGAATATCCCACCCAATCCTCAGACAGGTTGCAGGTATTGGCAACGCGTCCGTTATTGCTCTGGGATACCGCATAAAGGGTTGTCATGCGTATCCTTGCAGGCAGATTAGTAAGACTCTGTGTCTGCAGCTCGAAGGGAATATTGCTGATAACGCCGTTTACAGCGTCCTGAATATTTACAATATAATGACGAATGCCGAGGGTTTCGACCAGAAGCTTTGCCATATCGATATCGTGCTGTTCACCGCACGGCATAAGCACGCCGATAACTCTGTCACGTCCCAAAGCTTCTACGCACAGAGCAGCAACTACGGAGCTGTCTTTACCGCCGGAAATACCGACAACAGCATTACAGTCCTTACCGTTCTTTTCAAAGAAATCTCTGATCCACTGCACGCATTCATTTTTTACCTTTTCCGCATTGAACATAGCAAGATCCTCCTTTATTTTTCATGATACAATGTGCATAAAGAAGCATTTTCTGTATCACACGTGAAATTATAACATAATAATGAACAAAATTCAAGCATAAAATCCCCTGTTTTTCAGGAAATTTAATAAAAGTACACATTTTGAGCTTTTGTTGATTGTATCATTTGTTTTGAGAACCTGCCTGAGATAGCATTAATAATGTTTTACTGCAGCATTAACGGAAACATTTATTCGGTGTACAATAAATTGTCATATGCATTTTGACAAAGTGAAATATCTGTTGTATAATGAATCATAATCACAGTATTTCGGGAGGGAATAATATGCCGAGAGAAAAGAATCAGAAAATAAAGATCGTAAGAATATGCGATCTTCTCAGAAATGCCCGCGGAATAGACAACGCCCTTACTACCGCCGGTCTTATCAGTATGCTTGCAGATGAGGATATCCCCTGCGACAGGCGCACGCTTGCCGATAATATCAAGGTTCTCGAAAACTATATAAACGAAAACGACGAATACGATTTTTCGATCTGCGAAACACCCACACCAAAGGGGAAGCTTTACTATTCGGAAAACAAAAGCGGAGAAAAGCATTCCGGCTTTACCGAAAACGACCTTATCGAGCTTATAAAGGGTATCAATGCCCTCAGCCTTACAGAAGGGCTACCGACGGACAAGGCTTCTGTGCTGAAAACGCGGCTTATTGATTCTGCTCCGCAGAGCAGCCGGAAAAAGCTGAGTGAATATGCCGATGATGATAACGATTCCCTGCTTGACACAGTCAGCGCACAAATAATAATCGATTCAATTAATTCTATTTCTGTTATTGACAGAAATACAGCGGACAGGATCTCAAACATTATAATTCGCCTTGCAGACGCCTCTGACAGAGAGGAGCTTGCAAAAGAAAAATCCCTTTACCGGAAAAATACCGGCAAGGGAAAAAGTCTGTATGAGCTTGATGCGATAAGGCGCACCATATCCGAAGGCAAAAAACTGTCGTTTCTCTATTTCAGCCTTGATGAAAAATCCGACAGGATTTATCACAACAACGGCGAACCGATAATAGCACAACCACTTCACATGGTACAGAGCGACGATAATTACTATCTTGTATGCTACAGTGACAGTACCGAAACAAATACAAAAAACTACCGTGTTGACCGCATGGAGGAAATACTCAGAATAAACGAGGACATTTCCCCAGAGGCGATTGATGTTCGCAGCAGGGAAAAGGATTACGCATTCGGAGTTTTCCGCATGTACAGTGGAAAGGAAATAGCAGTAACGCTGAGCTTCGAGGACAATATCATTGGTCATATTTTCGATAAATTCGGTGAGGAAGCGCATATTATACGCACCCCCGACGGAAAGTGCCAGACAACTCAGTCAATACAGATAAGTCCTCCGTTCTGGGGATGGCTGTTCCAGTTCGGCAGTGCCATAAAAATATTATTCCCCGACGAGCTTGTCGGGGAATACAAGGAAAGACTGAACCGGATTCTGAACAGTATATGATACTGAGCGGATCATAAAAAACGATTCTGCCTCTCATCGTAGGAAAAGCCTGCGGCTGAGAGGCTTTTCTTTATATCCTCACGGCTGACGCATTCAGCTGCGCAAAGCTCGTCGAGGGAAGAATATTTATCACGCAGAAGGGTATTGATAACAGAATAAAGCATAAAGGGATCTGCAGGTAAACTCAAGGTTATTCCTCCTTTTTTATTGTTCCTGAAAATTATACTACACCGCAGAAAAAAAATCAAGATCATTGACATTTACTTTAGAAAAGGATAAACTATATAAGGAGAATAATAAAGGGAGGGAACGTTTTGGCGAGTACTCTGCTGGAGCTTTGCGGTTCTGTAGAAAACATCGTATACAGAAATGCACAGAACGGTTATTCTGTTCTGGAGCTTCTGTGTGACGGAATTGCAGCAACGGCTGTCGGTTCCGTCGGCGACGTAAACGTCGGAGATGAGCTCAGACTTGTCGGCGTATGGAAAAACCACAGCGAATACGGCGAGCAGTTCGCCTTTGAATACTGTGAACACAGAATGCCCTCCTCCGCTTCATCAATTCTCAAATATCTGTCCTCAGGGGCAATAAAGGGCGTCGGCAGAGCAACTGCAAAGCGTCTTGTCGAAGCCTTTGGTACGGAAACACTTGAAATAATGCAGAATGACCCCGACAGGCTTACCCAGATAAAGGGTATTTCAGCTGAAAAGGCTCAGGCAATAAGCAGCGAGCTGAGAAAGATTTTCGGCATGCGCGAGGTCATGGTATACCTTGAAAAATACCGCATATCGGCTCTCGAATCCGTAAGGATATGGAAATGCTACGGCGACGGCGCAGTCACAATGATAGAACAAAACCCTTATGTACTGTGTGAAGACAAGATAGCAGTTTCCTTTGAGCGTGCAGACGCTATTGCTCAGGCTCTGGGCAGACCTGCCGATGACGACTGCCGCATACGCGCAGGTATCATATATATAATCACACACAACGTCAGAAACGGGCATTCCTGTCTTCCGGAGGACGTTCTGATAAAAACCTCCGCCAGATATCTTATGCTTGGTGAGGATATTATCGCCGCAGCGCTTTCATCTCTTGTAGACGAAGCAAGCCTTGTGTGCGATATTGTTGATGACAGGAGATTCATCTTTCTTCCGTCAATGCACCGCTGCGAAACCTACTGTGCGGGAAGACTGTCGCTTATGCTGCAGCTTCCGCCTGAAAGAATAACCGGCGGCGAGCTTGCACTGCAAAGCTTTGAACAGGAAAGAGGAATACAGTATGCGCAGCTGCAGCGACGAGCAATTCTCGAAGCGCTGACAGGAGGACTTCTTGTTCTGACCGGAGGTCCAGGTACAGGAAAGACCACTACGGAAAGTGCCATTATCGAACTGTACGAGCGCTGCGGTCTGAAGGTTCTGCTTGCAGCACCTACCGGACGCGCCGCTCAGAGAATGGCAGAGGTTACAGGCAGAGAAGCAAAGACAATCCACCGTCTGCTCGAGGTGGAATGGGATAATAACGACAGACCTCGATTTACCAAAAACGAACGCAACCTGCTTGACTGTGATGCGCTCATCCTCGACGAAATGTCAATGGTTGATATTACTCTTTTCGAAGGAGTAATGCGTGCCCTGCCCCTCGGATGCAGACTTATTATGATAGGCGACAGCGATCAGCTGCCGTCAGTAGGAGCCGGAAATGTTCTCGGTGATCTGATTGAATCCGGAAAAATACCGGTTGTGCGGCTGACAGAGATATTCCGGCAGTCGATGCAAAGCCTGATAGTTACGAATGCGCACAAAATAGTTCACGGAGAAATGCCGGAAATAAACCGCACCGACAAAGATTTCTTTTTCATGTCAGTTGCTAACCGCGACAAGATAGCTTCGGACATAGTTTCTCTTTGTTCGCAACGGCTTTTGAAAGCATACGGCTACTCTCCCCTTTCAGATATACAGGTGCTGTGTCCCGGCAGAAAGGGCGAGCTTGGTGTAACAGAGCTTAACAAAAAGCTGCAGACAGCACTTAATCCCCCATCATCCGATAAATCTGAAATACGAATGCCGGTTTACATTCTGCGCGTCGGTGACAAGGTGATGCAGACGAAAAACAATTACGACCTTCCCTGGACGCGCGACGACGGCAGCGAGGGCTCCGGCATATTCAACGGAGATATCGGAATTATCGAAGAAATAGACCGCGCTTCATCAACTGCAAGCATACGATTTGACGACAAGGTTGTACTGTATAATTCCGATAACCTGCAAAGCGTTGAGCTTGCCTATGCTACAACCGTGCATAAAAGCCAGGGTAATGAATTCAACGCTGTCGTAATGCCGATGTATTACGGTGCCCCGCAGCTTTACTACAGAAATCTTCTGTACACCGCAGTAACGAGAGCAAAGAAAATACTTATACTCGTCGGAAACGTCAGCACACTGCGGAAAATGGTCGATAACAATAAAAAAACAAAACGATATTCCGGTATGAAATACTACCTAACAAATTCATAATCTGCGCCGGAGCCATCCGGAGAAAGGAAAAACAAATGGGACTTGATGTTGCAATAGACCTCGGTACTTCGAGGACAAGAATATTTCTTGAGGGAAAGGGCAAGGTGGTTGACGAGCCTTCAGTAATAACCGTTGACCTTAACACAGACAACATTATCGCAGTCGGTGAGGAAGCATACAATATGCTCGGGAGAACCTCGGAACGCTACAATGCCGTATACCCTCTCTCGGGAGGCGTAATCAGCGACTTAGGACTTGTTGAGGCTATGGTATCCTCCCTTCTGCGGCGTGTTGTATCCTCGAAAATCGGCATGCCGAGAGCAGTTGCATGCGTCCCCGGAGAGATAACGGACGTTGAAAAGCGCGCTGTTGTAAATGCCATAAGCTGCGCCGGAATCAGAAGGGTGTGTCTTGTTGAGGAACCTGTTGCTGCTGCTATAGGAGCCGGTCTTGATATTGACAGCCCCCACGGAAGCTTCGTAGTTGACGTCGGCGGCGGTACAACTGACCTTGCCGTTATTTCGCTCAGCGGCATAGCTGTTTCACGTTCAATAAAGCAGGCAGGAAACATAATGGATGAGGAAATTATTAAATATGTAAAGCGCCGCTACAATATGCTAATAGGAAAGCGCACGGCAGAAGAAGCTAAAATCAACATAGGCTGCGTAGTTCCGGGAATGGCTTCAGGAAAATTCCGCATAAAGGGCAGAAATATGATAACGGGCATGCCTGCGTGGACGCTGCTCGACGCTGATGAAATGGTCGAGCCGCTCAGAGAAACCGCTAATGCTATAGTTCGTCAGATCCAGGACGTTCTGGAGGAAACACCGCCGGAACTTATAGGCGATATCCATACAGACGGAATCATCCTCACAGGCGGAGCCTCACAGCTTGCCGGACTTGACACACTTATCAAGGCTACAACAAACCTGCGCGTAACGGTTGCAGAGAATCCCGGAGACTGCGTTGTAAACGGCTGCGGTGCATCTCTTAAATACATCGACAAGCTGCGCCGACCCGAATCCGGAGTAAACCCGATTTCCGACAGATATTAACAAAAACGAAAACCGGAGTAATCGCAAAACGGTTACTCCGGAAATTTTTTTAGATTTTAAATCAGCTCGCAACCGCAAGCAGCGGAATTGAAAGCAGTCCGAGTAAGCTGATGATAAGCGGAATAATTACAGTTACAAGATAGACAAGAAGAGCAATACCCGAGATAACCATACCAACGATCGAACAGATAAAGCCTACTTTCTGCTCGGTACCGGGCTCACGACCTACAGCAGTGGTAGCATCCTTGGACTTCTTGCCGCATACAAGACCTGCAATTGCGCATGCAAGACCTATAATTGCAGTAAAACCGCCAAAGATAGAAACAAGACCGAGTATAAGTGAGGCTGTACCCATATTATGTCCCGGATCCTTGGGAACAGGCGTCTGATTCTGCGGCGGAGCAGGCTGAGCAGGCTGCTGATACTGCTGTGGCTGCGGCTGCTGAACCGGAACATTGTTCACGGTATAGGGCTGCTGAGCAGGCTGCTGCATCGGCGGCTGCGGCACAGAACCAGTATTCTGACTGTCATTAAATCCATTATTATTCATCTCAAATTCCTCCAATTTCTTTAATCCTTAATATCCATAACCTGATGAACCCGCTAAAGCTAAAAACGGCATCATTATTATAATAACTACATATAACAAAGAAAGTAAAGCCCAGATTATTCCCAGTATCAGACCAATTACTGAACAAACCATACCGCCGGTCTGCATACCAAGAGCATTCATACCCGCTTCTATACTTGCCTTCTTTGACTTGACGCCGGTAATTATTCCGGCAATACCGCAGCCAAGACTGACAATTAATCCTCCGCCGAAAAGTACGCCGAAAGCAATTGCAACTATTCCGAGAACAAGCGATGCAATCGCCAGGTTTTTTCCGGGATTGACAGGCTGTGCATAAACCGGAGGCGGCGGGTACGGAGGCTGATAGGAGCTCTGCACATAGTTAGCCGGAGGCGGCGGATATGCACCCTGCTGATAAGCAGGAGCCTGATACGGTGGCGGCTGATAAGGCTGTCCCTGAGCTACGGGAACATCGTTTATTGCATAGGGAGAACCGTTACCCTGATAGTACGGGTCATATCCCGATTGCTGAGGATCAAAATTATTATTCATATGCAGAACCTCCCCTACACCGGATTAAAATACTAAAATTCAAAATCAGCCTGACATTGCAGAGAGTAATATAATGAGGAAGAAACCAACAATTGCAACTGTAAGAAGTGCGCCAAGCACAAGACCAATAGCA
>ONAX01000047.1 GCA_900315875.1 uncultured Eubacteriales bacterium
TTTTTGAAAGCAGCGAGGAGAGCCCCGGTGCACACGGTCTCGGACTTCTTAAGGGAAGCATTTCACGTATTCCAGACCACAATAAAACTCTTAAAATCCCCCATATGGGATGGAATTCTCTTGACATTAAAAAACACGACGGTCTTTTCAAAGGAATAGAAGGCTCACCCTATGTTTATTTTGTACATTCCTACTACCTGCATGCAGACGACAGAAATATTGTTTCATCAAATACGGAGTACGGCACGATTATTGACGCTTCAGTAAGTGCAGGAAACATTTTTGCTACACAGTTTCACCCTGAAAAGAGCGGCGAAGTCGGACTGAATATTCTAAGAAACTTTGTTTCGATGTGTGGGAGGTAAATAAAAATGTATGCAAAAAGAATAATACCCTGCCTTGACGTCAAGGACGGGCGTGTTGTCAAAGGTACGAGCTTCGTTAATCTTCGCGACGCCGGGGATCCCGTTGAATGTGCTAAGGCTTATGATAAAGCAGGCGCAGATGAGCTTGTCCTTCTGGATATTACCGCTTCAAGCGATGCAAGAAATATTATCACAGACATAGTACGGAAGGTTGCCGACTGCGTATTCATACCGTTTACAGTCGGCGGCGGAATAAGAACTGTAGAGGACTTCACAGATATTCTCAGAGCCGGAGCAGACAAGGTATCCGTTAATTCAGCGGCAATTCATCGTCCGGAGCTTATAAACGAAGCTGCATATAAATTCGGCAGCCAATGCGTAGTTACTGCAATAGATGCAAAGAGACGTGATGACAACAGCGGATGGGATGTTTTCATTAACGGCGGCAGGATTAATACTGGAATTGACGCTGTAAAATGGGCAATCGAAGCTCAGTCGAGAGGAGCCGGAGAAATTCTGCTCACAAGCATGGACTGTGATGGCGTTAAAAACGGATATGACATTGAACTGACCAGAACAGTTTCTGAGAATGTCGGCATTCCTGTTATTGCATCGGGCGGCGCAGGCAAAATGGAGCATTTCTACGATGCCTTTACTACAGGCAAAGCTGACGCCGTACTTGCAGCTTCTCTTTTCCACTTCGGAGAGATATCGATAGGAGAATTGAAGGATTATCTGAAAAATAATGAAATACCCGTTCGCGAGGTTTGATTCAAACTTGGTAATGATGGATTTCCTTATTGACAAAATGTGCAAATAGGTATATAATATTAGTGACAGAGTAAATATATGTGCGCTGCTTTTTGCAGAGTGTCGCGTGAACGGGGAGTTGTCATGCGAACGAATGGATTATCCTGCGATACATATATTGCATCCCGCTGTGAATTAATAAAAAGGTTTATTCCTCCTTATTATTGACAGCATTCTGTTATTGATAAGGAGGTCTTTTTTGTGCCGCAAAGCAATATTAAAAAAAACACACTTATGGTAGTTACGCTTGGAATACTTACAGCTTCCTGTATAGTTATTTCAATGTTTCTCACCATACATCTTGACAACATCAAGCTAACCCTAACATTCATTCCTATCATAATAGCAGCAAGGCTGTACGGTCCTGTTGGAGGCGGGCTTGTTGCAGGTCTATCGGATATTATCGAAGTTTTGATTCATCCGCTTGGCTGGTGTCCTTTGATAACGTTAACAAGTATTCTTGTAGGTATTATTTTCGGATTGCTGTTCAAAAGCAAATACAATATCCCACGGATTATTCTTGCGGCCGTTATCACTGAACTGATAATAAGCCTTTTTGTAACAACACTGTGGCTTAATCTATGGTATGGCGCACCTTACTTTCCTACACTGATAATGCGCATACCCCAGGTACTGATAATGCTTGTACTTAAAATTGCAGTAACTTATCCTATTTTAAAAGCAATAGACAGAATTCCGTTTCTGAATACTGCAAGCTCCAAAACATAACAACTCCTGTATTAATATATACCCCAAAAAAACGCCCGTCAAATATGACGAGCGTTTTTTGTATTATTCATTTGTAACACTCTCTTCAATTGCAGCACGTATCTCATCTATTCCCTCTCCTGTTTGAGAAGAGCATGGGTAAAGCTTAATGCCTTCATACTGCGAAAGCTCCTGCTGCAATGCTTCAATGCGAGGCGTACGCTGGGAGCTTTTAAGCTTATCGAGCTTAGTCAGGGCAATAATAAACGGATGACCGCTGTTATACAGAAAATCAATCATTGCCATATCGTCCTTTGTAGGACTGTGGCGGATATCACATATCTGCACAATAAGAGCAATGTCCCTTTCCTGAGCAAAATAGCCTTCGACAAGCTCTGCCCACCTGTCCTTTTCACTTCGTGAAACCTTTGCATATCCGTATCCAGGAAGATCAGCAAATCTGACATCGCTCAGTTTAAAGAAATTGATTGTTGTAGTTTTTCCCGGAGTAGCACTTACCCTGGCAATGGATTTTCGATACAGTATCTTATTGATAAGAGATGACTTTCCAACATTGGATTTTCCTGAAAAAACTATTTCCGGCATATCAGAATCTGGTATCTGGCGTGAACGTCCGTATGCAGCTTCAAATTCAACAATATGAAAATTCATATACCTTCACTCCCTGCTTTTGTATTATCTGCAAGAGCATTTCTGAGTACTGTTTTGATATTATCTGCATAAATAAACTTTATGGACTTCTTAACAACATCGTCAACTTCGTCCAGATCAGATTTATTTTCCTCAGGAATAATAATGGTCTTTATTCCAAGCCTGTATGCAGCCATGGTCTTTTCCTTAAGACCGCCGATCGGAAGAACCTTGCCCCGGATAGTAATCTCTCCGGTCATTGCCAAATCATGACGAACCGGAATATTTGTCAGTGCGGATGTTATTGCTGTTGCCATAGTGATTCCCGCAGATGGACCGTCCTTCGGCACAGCTCCTTCCGGAACGTGGATATGAATATCCTTTGATTTATAGAATTCAGAATCAATATGAAGCTCATTCGCCATTGTACGCACGCAGGTAAATGCTGCCTGAGCAGATTCCTTCATAACATCACCAAGAGAACCTGTCAATTCTATTTTACCGCTGCCATCCATAACGGCAACTTCAATCGGCAGTGTCTCCCCTCCGACAGAAGTCCATGCAAGACCCGTCGCAAGTCCAACCTCATCCGACTTTCCGAGATCATCATTCTTGAATTTTCTTGATCCGAGATATGCTTCAAGATCATCAATTTCGACTTTGACAGCTTTAAGTTCACCTGAAACAATTTTTACAGCTGCCTTATTCATAAGCTTTGACATAAGACGTTCCAGTGTTCTAACACCTGATTCACGTGTATAACTGTCGATAAGGTCATAAATAGCCTCGTCGGAAATCTTGAAATTCCTGCCACTAAGTCCGTGTCGTTCAAGTTGTTTTTTCAGAAGATGACGCTTGGCAATATTGAATTTTTCCTCTCTTGTATAGCTGTCAATATGGATAATATCCATTCTGTCCAGCAATGGAGCAGGTATAGCAGTATAATCATTTGCCGTGGTAATGAACATTACCTTACTCAGATCAAACGGAAGGTCAATAAAATGATCGAAGAAGGTGGAATTCTGCTCGCCATCAAGCACTTCGAGCAATGCTGAGGTAGGATCGCCGCGGAAATCGTTTCCAAGCTTATCCACCTCGTCAAGCAGGATCAGCGGATTCGCAGATCCGGCACGTGAAACGGAATACATTATTCTTCCCATCATCGCACCGATATATGTTCTCCTGTGACCCCTTATCTCTGCCTCATCATGCACACCGCCGAGAGCTATTCTCTGGTATTTTCGTCCTGTAGCTTCTGCGATAGAATGTGCTATAGATGTTTTACCGACGCCGGGAGGACCTGCAAGACAGATTATCTGACCGTTAATATCAGGATTAAGCTTCCTTACGGCGAGAGCTTCCACAATATTGTCCTTTACCTTTGTCAGCCCATAATGATTCTTATCGAGCTTCTGACGGATTTTTACAATATCGGTTTTTTCCTTGGTATATTTACCCCATGGAAGTTCTATACATGTATCAAGATAAGTTCTGATTACATTTGCCTCTGCAGAATTGCTCATCATCCTTTCGAGCTTTTCAGTTTCTTTGCGAAGCTTCTGCTTGTTGTCGTCAGTAGTTTTGAGCTTATCTATTTTTTTATAATATTCTGCAGTTTCCTCAGAAAGGTCATCAGTTTCGCCAAGTTCATCCTTTATCGCCTTCATACGCTCACGAAGGTAGTAGTCACGCTGGCTGACATCAATGTTTTCCTTGGTTTTTTCGGTAATTGTCTCTTCAATAGACATTACCTGTATTTCGTGTGCAAGCATGCTGATGGCGCTGGTAAGCCTTTTCTCATCACTCGGTTCACTAAGAAGCTCCTGCTTTTTACGATAATCACGGATAAGGTTATCCCCTATATAATCAGCAAGCTTACCGGGATCAGTCATTTCAGTTGCACTGATTATGATATCATGAGGAATATGACTATTAATCATCATCAGTTCGCCAAGTGTATCTCTGAACACGTTAAGCAGAGCCTCAGTTTTATTTGCATCCTCTATCGGCTCAGTTTCGATTATATTAATATCAGCAGTAATGTAGGAATCTGTCTGTTCGTTGAAAAAAACAGCCTTTGCACGATCCTCTCCCTCGATAACTACTCTTATTATATTATCGGTAAGTCGGATTATTTGCCTTACCTTTGCATAAACACCGATTTTGTACAGGCTTTTTGAGGTAGGCTCATCATCAGACGGCTCAATCTGAGTTGTGATGAATATTTTCTGACCTCCGCGCATTGCATCGGTCAATGCCATTACAGATTTTGACCTGGCAACATCGAAATGCAGAATCGAGCCCGGGAAAATAACCAGACCTCTCAGCGGCAAAACCGGAACATCAGCAATATCAAATGTTTCATCGTCTAAAAATTCCAATTTCTTTTCCTCCGTATCAATTACGATCAGAATATCTTTTTATGTATTGATCGTTTTGAAAGTATTCCTTCTATTATCTTTGGCAATTCATATATTAAAACAATAAGCAATACCATAATGACTATTGATACAGTACTCTCAAGTACAAGGATCAAACCGCCGATTCCGGGAATTGAAAAAATAACCTTTCCTTTTAACAGGCTCTTGTTTACAGGAGTTTCTGTATCAGAAATAAGATAAATATTTCCTCCGTCATTATTTGACACCTTGTCAATAGTCATTGAACCGTTGGTTTTTTCGAGAATAACAATATCGTCCCTTTTATATCCTCCGAAATCGATCGTAAACAGATAATCATTTTCTGAAACATTACAGCTCTGGTAGGTTTCGGATGGGATGTATTTTCCCAAACCGAATAATGTTGGATAACTCACATTGAATATTATCTGCATATACATTGTGTACAAATTCACAAGCACAAAAATACCAAGCAGCAGTAAAGCCACAGCTCTTAATATATAGAAAAATGTTTTTAATGCCTGCACTTACGATCACCCTTTTTTTAAAACAATGTCAACTGGCTGCTTTCGGGCAGATCTCCGAATGCTCCGATATCTCTAAGCAGATCAACTACGGACTTAGACACCTTCGAACGGACCCGGAAGTCCTCAATCGAAATAAACTCCCCATCCTCTCTGGCATCAGCAAGAGCATTTGCAGCAGCTTCGCCGACACCTGACAAAGCCGCAAATGGAAGTCTTATCTTACCGTTTTCCACAAGAAATCTTTTTGCATCGGACTTATATACATCAATCGGAAGCACTTCGATTCCTCTTGCAAGCATTTCGTTTATTATCTGCAGCATTGCAAAACTGGATTCGTCTTTTGCAGTTGCTTCCTTATTCTGCATTTTTATTGTTATTTCCTGCATCTTGTTTCTTACTGCCTCTATGCCCTTGCACACAAGAGCAGCGTCGAAATCTTCGTTACGGACAGTAAAATAAGCAGCATAATATTCTCTCGGTTTGTGCACCTTGTACCAACCAAGGCGAAGAGTTGCTATCATATACGCCGCTGCATGGGCCTTCGGGAACATGTACTTGATTTTCATACATGAACCTATGTACCATTCAGGTACGCCGTGTTCACGCATTGCCTTCATATGCTCCTCAGTCAACAGTTTTGTAGATTTACCCTTACGTACAATCTCCATAATTTTAAACGCCATATCAGGTTCAAGACCCTTATGCATGAGGTATACCATGATATTATCACGGGTACCGATTACTTCGGAAATCGTACAAATCTTCTTTTCAATAAGCTCAGAAGCATTGCCAATCCATACGTCTGTACCATGAGAAAGACCAGATACCTGCAAAAGGTCAGAAAAAGTCTTAGGCTGAGTATCAATAAGCATGTTTCGCACGAACTTTGTACCAACCTCAGGAAGAGAGAAAGTACCTGTTTCTGAATCGATATCCTCCGGGGTAACTCCCAAAGCTTTGGTAGAAGTGAAAAGCGACATTACATCCGGGTCGCTCATGGAGATATCCATTACGCTAATACCGGTATACTCCTCGAGGTAATGATAGATTGTCGGAACATCGTGTCCAAGCTCGTCAAGCTTACAGATTGTATCATGAATGGAATGGAAATCAAAATGTGTCGTAATGATCTCAGTTTTCTGATCATTTGCCGGGCGCTGTATAGGACAGAATTCGTAAACGTCATTCATTCTGGGAATAACAACCATTCCGGCAGGATGCTGACCTGTAGTTCTGCGAACACCGGTACAGCCTGCGGCAAGCCGCAGCATTTCTGCCTTGCCTACTACTGCTCCGGTTTCCTCAACATACTTGCGGACATAACCGATAGCAGTTTTTTCAGCAACCGTTGCAATTGTGCCTGCCTTGAAAACGTTTTCCTTGCCGAAAAGCTCTTCAGTATACCTGTGCGATCTGGTCTGGTATTCACCGGCAAAGTTAAGGTCAATATCAGGCGTTTTATCACCTTTGAAGCCAAGGAAAGTCTCAAAGGGAATGTCATGTCCGTCACGAAGGTAAGGCGTACCGCAATTCGGACAGTTTTTCTCAGGAAGGTCAAAGCCGGAACCGACAGAACCATCATTAAAGAATTCGCTGTTCTGACAATTCGGACAGACATAGTGCGGACAAAGCGGATTAACCTCTGAAATACCTGACATTGTTGCGACAAAGGATGAACCGACCGATCCACGCGATCCGACAAGATATCCATGCTCGTTTGAATTTGCAACAAGCTTCTGTGCTGTCATATACAGAACTGAGAATCCGTTTTTAATTATGGAATTCAGCTCTTTATCAATTCTTGCCTTTACGATTTCAGGAAGAGGATCGCCGTACATATTCTTGGCTCTCTCCCATGTAATCCTCGTCAGATCCTCCTCTGCACCTGGTATAAACGGCGGGAAATTGCCCTTCGGCACAGCCCTGATCCTTTCGACCATATCAGCTATCCTGTTTGTATTTCCTACAACTATCTCATATGCTTTTTCTTTGCCAAGATAGTCAAATTCCCTCAGCATTTCCTCGGTATTACGGAAATACAGCGGCGCCTGCTCCGAAGCATCAGAGAAGCCCTGAGCAGTCATTAGTATTTTCCTGTATTCGCTCTGATGAGGATCCATAAAATGTACATCACAGGTGGCAACAACAGGAATATTAAGCTCCTCGCCGAGCCTTACGACGGTTTTATTGAATTCCTGCAGTTCCGAAACGGAGCTCACGGTGCCGTTTCTGAGCATGTACATATTATTGCCGATAGGCTGAATTTCTAGGTAATCATAGAACGAAGCAATCTGCTTCAACTCTTCAAAGCTTTTTCCGTCTACAATTGCGCGAAAAAGCTCGCCTGCTTCGCAGGCACTGCCGACAATCAGACCGTCGCGGTACTTTACAAGCTCAGATTTTGGAATAAGCGGCTTTTTATAGAAATAGTTTATATGAGCCATTGAAATCAGCTTGTAAAGATTTTTCAGTCCTGCCTGATTTTTGGCAAGAATGATCTGATGGTAGGATTTATATGATTTGAAATCAGGCTTTGGTAAAGCCGTATTTATCTGAGAGATGCGTTTGACGTTGAATTCATCCTTCAGCTTTGTAAGCATTACAAGAAAGATCTTTGCAAGCATCATTGCATCATCATATGCTCTGTGATGATTGAAATCACCGAGCTTCAGGTGTTTGGCAATGATATTAAGCTTATGTTTTGTCAGCTGAGTGAAAATTCCTCGTGATATAGTAAGTGTATCAATATGCGTGAGGGTATAAGGTATCCTGTTGCGCTCGCAGGCCGCCTTGATGAAAGATGTATCAAAGCTTGCGTTATGCGCAACAACAACAGCTCCTTCACCACAGAAATCAAGAAAAGCTTTAACAGCTTCAGCCTCAGACGGAGCATCAGCAACCATAGCGTCGGTAATACCTGTAAGCTCTGTGATTTTGAGGCTGATATGCTTTTCCGGATTAACGAAGGTGGAAAACCTATCCTTGATTTCTCCGCCTGAAACACGGAATGCACCAATCTCTGTAATTTTTTCTCTTGACGGACTGAGTCCCGTAGTTTCAATATCAAATACGATAAATTCCCCGTCAAGCTCTCTGTCTGCATCGCCAACAACAGCGGCAGTTGTATTATCATTAATGAAATATGCTTCAACACCGTAAATGATTTTTATGTCTCCGCCGCTTCTGCGAATATCATCACACGCATTCATAGCGTCCGGATAAGCCTGAGCTACGCCGTGATCTGTTATAGCAATAGCCGGCATGCCCCACGAATGAGCACGCTTTACAAGCTCTCCGGCACTTGTTACAGCATCCATTGCAGACATATTTGTGTGAAGGTGCAGCTCTACCCTCTTCTTTTCAGCCTTATCTACAACCTTCGGAATGCCGACAACGCTAATAGCCCTTGTCATTACGCTTATATCCTTATCATAGGTATCATAAGTAGCTTCACCTCTGACAAGTATAGCCATTCCGTTTTTAAGCCCGAGGATAGGCTCGCATTTTTCATTTGTATCAATTATCTTGATTGTGATTGAACCATGGAAATCAGTAATACTTACGGAAATAATCTTCTTTTTATTATCCTTGGTATCTCTGCTTTCCATACCGAAAATCTGGCCCCAGATAATAACCTTACCGGATTCCTGGGTGACCTGATCGATAGGAGTTACATCACCATGAATTGGTGCACCATATATCGGATTTGCACTGTCCGGTATATATGTAGGATACAGATGATCCTGATCGCGGAACTCAATTTCCGTAGAAAAAGCCGGTGCAACCTTCTTTTCCTTCTTGGCTTCAGGTCCCGCCTTACGTTCGTTTGCAGTATTCATCATAGATTCATACTGCTCTGCCTTTTCTATCTGTACCTGGCGAATAACTTTTTCCTCATTTATTTTCTGTTTTTCGATATAGCTGTCGCTTTCAGCATCAATCGATACAACTCCGCCGAATTCAACCCTTAGGTCAAGTCCAAATTCGGATTTAATAAGATCGTGAAGATTTTTATCAAATTTCTGGTTAACAAGGACATCCATGCCTCCGTGACGAAGAGTGATTGTCAGCTTATCCTTGTTCTGTTCCACAGTGGAATCATTTAATGTGCCGTTAAGTGTAGCACATCTGCGTTTAAGTTCAAGAACAAGCTGAGGATAGTAGGATGTATCAAAAAGACTGCTGTCATAGTGAGGAATAAGAAAACACTTTGACAGGCTGAGAACGCTGTTTTTCAGCATGTTTTCAGCATTAAAAAGCATCTCTCTGTCAATAAGTGAAGGACATTCGAGAAAAACCTCCATATATCTGTCAGCAGAGTCAATTTTTGCACTTATAACCGTACTTTCGTTTATTAACGGAAAAACGCCCTTGACATCTATGTATTTCGCAAATATTTCCGAGAATTTTTTCAAAATATCTCCTCTTTTTTACATCAAATCAATTTCCTTCATCAGTTCTTCCAGCAACTTATCCTCCGGAACCTTTCTGATGATTTCTCCCTTTTTGAAAATCAGACCGCAGCCATCGCCGCCTGCAATACCGATATCGGCCTCACGAGCCTCTCCGGGACCATTTACAACACATCCCATAATAGCAACGGTAATATTTTTTTTGCAGTCTCTGAGCAGTTCCTCAGCCTTTGCAGCAATACCGATAAGATCTATTCTTGTTCTGCCGCAGGTCGGACAGGAAATGAAACGTATTCCATCCTTATTAAGTCCGAGAGCCTTGAGGATATCCTTAGCGGCATAAACCTCCTTCACAGGACTGTCTGTCAGAGAAACTCTGATAGTATCGCCGATACCTGACAAAAGAAGCGAGCCAATACCAATAGATGACTTGATGATACCCATTCTCTCGGTACCTGCTTCAGTAACACCGAGATGAAGCGGATAGTCACACTGCTCTGACGCAAGTCTGTAGGCTTCGTTCATAAATTCAACATTTGAGGATTTCATTGACAATACAATATTATCAAAGTCGAATTTTTCCAGAAGTGAAGCATGATAGAGAGCACTGTCACAAAGAGCCTGCGGGGTAGGTCTGCCGTATTTTTTCAGAATTTCTTTCTCAAGTGAACCTGAATTAACACCGATTCTTATCGGAATATTTTTACTGCGACAAACATCTGCAACCTGCTTTACCCTATCCTCGTCGCCGATGTTGCCGGGGTTAATACGAATTTTATCAATACCTGCTGCAGCTGCCTCAAGTGCAAGTCTGTAGTCAAAATGAATGTCAGCAACAAGCGGCACATTGACTTCTTTTTTGATTGCAGGAATAAGCTTAACAGCGTCCATATCAGGAATCGCAAGACGAATGATCTCACAGCCGGCCTTTTCGAGCTCAACGGACTGTCTGACGCTACCCTCAACATCAGTAGAAGGAATATTAAGCATTGACTGCACAACAATATCAGCGCCGCCGCCTATTTTAACATTTCCGACAGTTACCTGTTTTGTATTTTTTCTCTTCATACTTTTTCATCTCCATTAAATGAACAATTGTATTATGTCCTTGATTGATATTACCACCATAAAGATCAGAAACATTACCATTCCAGCCGCATGAACATATGCCTCATGCTCAGCCTTAATGGGTTTTCTTCTTATTGCCTCGACAATCAGGAAAATAAGCCTGCCGCCATCCAGAGCCGGAAGCGGCAACAGGTTGACAACACCTAAATTGACGGTTATTATCATCATGAAATATACAAGATTAGCAAGTCCGTCCAAAAAGCTGTGTTCAAGTCCGCTTGCCGTTGCCTGAGATACAGCCGACGTCATGCCTATAGGACCCGAAACCTCATTAAAACTGAACTGACCTGTTACAAGACCAATAAGGCTCTTCCATATCATTCTTACTGTAGATACTGTTGACAAAAATGTCTGCTGAATCAATACAGGAACATTATTTTCGATGGCTTCAACCTTAAAGTCCCTTTGAAGTATCTCTGTTCCGTCATCTTTTTTAACAGTAGGCAGTGATACATTAACGTAATCTATCTGCTTTCCGTCACGCAAAACACTGATATCCAGCGAATTTGATTTTGCCGTCGAAAGTGCAAAGCTCAGATCCATGGATGTTATTATCCTGTAACCGTTCACATAAAGGAATTCATCGCCTACCTGAAGCTGCTGCGATGATGTCGCATTTTCAGTAAATACCGCAATTGTATTGGATGCAAAATACTGCTGCGGTGCAAGGAGAATCAGCATCATTATAAAACCGAGCACAATATTCATTATTGCACCGGCACTGACGATTATCATACGTTTCCATACAGCTGCCTTATGAAAGGCTCTTTCGTCGTCGCTGCTATCATCCTCGCCCTCCATAGAACAGAAACCGCCTATAGGAAAAAGTCTAAGTGAATAAAGTGTTTCACCGATCTTGAATTTAATCAGCTTTGGACCCATTCCAAGTGCAAATTCATTTACCTTAACGCCAAAGAGCTTGGCAGAAAGACAATGCGCGCCTTCATGAATGAAAATTATCAACTCAAACAGAAGAACACCAATTATGATCAAAAATGCTACGTCTATCGGAATCATCTCCAGTTCAGAATCTTGCTCTTACAGAAGCTCTCGTCTGCTTGTCAGCTTCAAGAATGTCATCCAGCGTAAGCTCCTGCTTGTTATCACTGAAATCTTCTACAGCTTTTTCAACTATATCTGCGATATCCAGGAACTTGATTTTTTCATTCAGGAACATCTCTACAGCAACTTCGTTTGCCGCATTAGCAACGGCAGGGGAAAGTCCTCCCTTGCGAAGCGCATGTCGTGCTACTGCAAGACATTTGAAGGTCTCATAATCCGGTTTATAAAAACTCATTGTTGCAACATCAGCTAGATCAAGTTCAGCAGTCGGAGAAGGAAGTCTGTTCGGGTATGTAAGAGCGTACTGAATCGGAATACGCATATCCGGAACACCAAGCTGAGCAATGACAGCATTATCCTTAAGTTGGATAAGAGAATGAATAATACTCTCTCTGTGAATTACAACATCAATTTCATCATCCGTACAATCGAAAAGCCATGAAGCCTCTATAACCTCAAGACCCTTATTCATCATAGTAGCGGAATCAATCGTGATCTTTGCTCCCATACTCCAGTTCGGGTGCTTAAGAGCCTGTTTAACAGTTACATTTTCAAGCTCAGCTCTTGTCTTTCCGAAAAATGAACCGCCGGAAGCGGTCAGAATAACCTTTTTCAGAGCGTTTTCAGGACACCCCTGCAGACACTGGAAAATAGCGGAATGCTCGCTGTCAACAGGATAAAGCTTTACATTATTATCCTTCACAGCCTTCATAACAATAGAACCGCCGGCTACGAGGGTCTCTTTATTAGCAAGCGCAATATTCTTCTTTGCTTTAATTGCTGCAAGCGTAGGAAGAAGACCTGCAACGCCGACAATGGAATTGACTACTGTATCACAGTTTTCAGCCTGGGCAGCTCTGAGAATACCCTCCTCACCGCAGTAAACATCAATCGGGGTATCGCGTAATGCGATTTTGAGCTGAGCGGCAGCACCCATATCAAAAACGCAGACCATTTCAGGCTCGAATTCCCTCGCCTGCGTTTCAAGCAGCTTGATATTCTTGTTTGCAGTCAGCGCAACAACCTTTATGCCGTGCATCCTTGCAACATCAAGAGTCTGTGTGCCTATCGATCCGGTAGAACCAAGTATCGAGATTTTGGAAGTCATAGCAAATCCTCTCCTTTACACATTATTTTTTGCAACTGACCGAACGATAAAACACGTTCGGTCAGCATCAGATCATTATTTTATTATTATCGGTAAAAAGCCCATTATAATATACAAGAATGGAATAAACAGAATCAGGCTGTCAACTCTGTCAAGAATTCCGCCGTGTCCCGGTATTAATTCGCCATAATCCTTAACGTCATAAGAACGCTTGATAACAGAGAAGCTGAGATCGCCTATTATCGAAAGAAAAGATCCAGCAGCTGCAATTATGGCTGTATTTATATAATTAAATGTGGTTTCATCAGTATAGATGAATTTGTCAAACAGAAAAATTACTCCTAAAGATCCGGCAATGCATACGATAACTCCGCCGACTGCGCCCTCAATGGTCTTTTTAGGACTGATATTCGGACACATTTTGTGTTTTCCAAAAAAGTAACCGCCAAAATAGCCGCCCGCATCCGCAAGCCACGGAGTAGCAAGTGACAATACAAAGTAAAATGTTGAATGAGCAACATCCTGATCCTTCATAAGTATCACGCAGGAAAGGGATAATGTAATAATCATTGTCATACTGTAAGTATATGCAAAATCCTTGAAAGTGATTTTAGAATGAAAAAACACCATCATGGAAAGCATCAGTGCAGAATAGACAAAGCAAATCAGCGAACCCACTCCGTATGAAACCATCATTGGGAATACAAACGAAAAAGCAAGGCTGACAGCACTTATCTGATACAAATTCAGCGTCTTGACTGCTTTAACAAATTCAAAAACTGACAAAGCGCAGGCTACCGCAACAAAGATATCGATACATATCGATATCTTAAGGCTAAGGAGTATCACTGCTATAATAGCAGCAATTCCTATAACGGCAGAAATGATACGTTTAAGCATTTATACACCCCCGAAACGTCTGTTTCTGCGGTTAAATTCAATTATTGCTTTATCAAAATCTTCCTCATGGAAATCAGGCCAGAGTGTATCTGTTGAATAATACTCGGAATAAGCGGACTGATAAAGAAGGAAGTTACTGAGTCTCATTTCTCCGCCGGTTCTGATAATAAGATCAGGATCAGGAATACCGCCGGTGTAGAGTCTATCGGAAATATCCTTTGAAGTAATACTATCCGGATCGATCTTACCGTCCTTTGCTTCATTGCAAAGCTGTTTTACAGCTCTTACAATTTCATCTCTCGAGCCATAATTCATAGCAATATTCAGGACCATGCCTTTTCGATCCTTAGCCTGCTCCTGAGATTCGTTGATAAGCTTATGGAGGCTCGGAGAAAAAGCTGTTCTGTCACCAATATATACGATCTTGATATCATCATCCTTAAAATCGGTCAGTGAATCAATCAGATACTGATGAAAAAGCTTCATTAGACCTTCGATCTCCTCAGGAGGTCTTTTCCAGTTTTCTGTTGAGAAAGCATAAAGTGTAAGATATTTTACACCTGTTTTGCTGATATATCTCGTAATCTTACGGAAGTTTTCAGCTCCGAACTTATGACCTATTGTTCTCGGCAGCGCTCTTTTTTTAGCCCATCTGCCGTTTCCGTCCATTATTATCGCAACATGCTCGGGTATATACAGTTTTTTATCAAGCATAATAACACCTCTTTTTTAACTGATACCTGAAAGCGTTCAACCGATCCGCTCTCGGATATCAATTAAAATAACTCGGCAAGAATTACTCCCTGCCGAGATATTCCATTGTAGAATCAATTGACAAACCACAGCTTAACACGAAAATTAAAAAATCAGATTTCCATGATCTGCTTCTGTTTCTTTTCAGTCAAACCATCAATGCTCTTGATATGCTTATCGGTGATATCCTGAATTTTCTTTTCACCATGCTTCTGATCATCCTCAGTGATATCTCCGCTTTTTTTCATAGCCTTAAGCTTTTCCATTGCTTCTCTTCTAATGGAACGGACTGCAACCTTAGCATCCTCGCCCATCTTAGCAATATCCTTAACAATTTCCTTACGTCTGTCCTCAGTGAGCGGCGGGAAAATCATACGGATTACTTTACCGTCATTCTGAGGATTAATGCCGATATCAGATGTCTGAATAGCTTTTTCAATAGCTCTGAGAAGAGATGCATCCCAGGGCTGGATTGTAAGAGTTCTTGCTTCTGTAATAGAAACAGCTGCAACCTGATTTACAGGTGTAGGAGAGCCGTAGTAATCAACTCTGATTTTATCGAGAACAGCAGGATTAGCTCTGCCGGCACGAATCTCGGTAAACTCTGTCTCAAGATGAGAAACCGACTTATTCATTTTCTCATCTGTAGATTTAATTAATGTGTTCATCGTTATTCCCCCTGTATGTATATTATATATTTACAAGAATTATTCAACAATAGTACCGACATTTTCGCCGCACACTGCAGAAACGATATTATCAGGATTATCAAGGCTGAAAACAATTATCGGAATATTATTATCCTTACAGATAGCCGCAGCGGTACTGTCCATAACCTTCAGATCATTATTAAGAACATCATGGAATGATATACGGTCATACTTCTTGGCATCCGGATTAGTTTTCGGGTCACTGTCGTAAACACCGTCAACCATTGTAGCTTTCAGGATAATATCAGCCTCAATTTCTGCAGCTCTGAGTGCAGCGGCAGTATCAGTTGAGAAGAACGGGTTACCTGTACCGCAGCCGAATACAAGAATCCTTCCCTTTTCTAGGTGACGAATTGCTCTGTTACGAATATAGGGTTCTGCAACCTGCTGCATTGAGATTGCTGTCTGTACTCTGACTTCAAGATCAAGCTGCTCAAGGGCATCACAAACTCCAAGAGCATTTATTACAGTAGCAAGCATTCCCATATGGTCAGCTCTTGTCCTGTCCATTTTTCCGCTGCTGCGTCCTCTCCAGAAGTTGCCGCCTCCGACAACAATACCTACTTCTACACCAAGATCATTCAGAGTTTTGATAGGCTCACAAAATCTAAGCACTGTATCAAAATCAATTCCGTGTTTTTCTGCACCTGCAAGAGATTCACCGCTAAGCTTGAGAAGCACTCTTTTGTATTTCGGTTCCATTCTTAAACACACTCCTGACATAATAATTCATCATTACTATTTTACTATAATTGCAAGTTAATGTAAAGTACAAATTTGTGAATTTTTGTTTGTTATCAATAAAAATACAACAAAAAAGAGGGTAAATACGCCCTAGAAAGAAACCATTACGGCGATTTACCCTCATATAAAAATCTAATTATTTAACCATGCTTGCTACTTCTGCAGCGAAGTCATCGTTTCTCTTCTCAAGGCCTTCGCCCTTTTCAAAACGAACAAAGTCAGCAATAACGATAGAACCGCCAAGTTCCTTTGCAGTCTGCTTTGTGAACTCAGTAACACTGATCTTGTCGTTCTTGATGTAAGCCTGATTTACAAGGCAGTTCTCCTCGTAGTATTTGCCGATCTTACCCATAACGATCTTTTCAGCGATGTTAGCCGGCTTACCGGAGTTGATAACCTGCTCAGTCATGATTTTCTTCTCATGATCGAGAACCTCGGCCGGAACGCTGTCCTTATCAAGGTATGCCGGAGCAGCTGCTGCTACCTGCATTGCGATATCTCTTGCATAATCAGCGAAGCCGTCCTTATCAGCGACATCTGTGTCAAACTTTACGAGAACAGAAATCTTGCCGCCTGCGTGAATGTAAGCGGAAACTGCGCCCTCATAGAGCTTGAA
>ONAX01000057.1 GCA_900315875.1 uncultured Eubacteriales bacterium
AGCTGGTTTGCAAGTGCCTGATGGTCGGCACGGGTATAGCCCTCGCCTATGCCGTCCTTCATAAGACGTGAAAGCGACGGCAGAACAGCAACAGGGGGATATACTCCCTGACCCTCAAGTGCACGGTCAAGAACGATCTGACCCTCGGTGATATATCCGGTAAGGTCAGGAACCGGGTGGGTAATATCATCGTTAGGCATTGTCAGAATCGGTATCTGTGTAACTGAGCCGCTGCTGCCCTTTACCATACCTGCGCGCTCATAAAGAGATGCAAGGTCGGAATAAAGGTAACCCGGGAAGCCCTTTCTGCCGGGGATCTCACCCTTTGAGGACGAGAATTCACGAAGAGCCTCGGCATAGGACGTCATATCAGTCATAATAACGAGCACATGCATGTTACATTCAAATGCAAGATACTCTGCCGCTGTAAGCGCACATCTCGGAGTAAGAGTTCTTTCGATAATAGGATCGTTTGCAAGGTTAAGGAACATTACAACACGGGAAAGAACACCGCTTTCGTCGAAGCTGCGTCTGAAATAGTCAGCGACGTCGTTTTTAACGCCCATTGCGGCAAATACGATACCGAATTTATTATCCCCGTCATCGCTGATTTTAGCCTGACGGACAATCTGAACTGCAAGCTCATTATGCTTCATACCTGAGCCTGAGAAAATCGGCAGCTTCTGACCGCGAATAAGCGTCGTCAGGGTATCGATGGTAGAAATACCGGTATTTATGTAGTTTCTGGGGTATATTCTCGAAACGGGATTCATAGGGGTGCCGTTGATATTGGCTCTTTTTTCAGGATAAACCTCGCCGAAGCCGTCTATCGGCACACCGGCGCCGCTGAAAACTCGTCCCATTATTTCCGGCGAAAGAGCAAGCTCCATCGGGCGCGCCTTCAGGTGAGTACGGGTATTGTCAAGAGAGATCGATTTTGTTCCCTCAAACACCTGTACAACAATCCGCTCGCCGTCGATCTGTACAATTCTTCCGTGACGGCTGCTGCCGTCGTCAAGACGGATATCGACCATTTCCTCAAAGGATGCATCCTTAACGCCGTCAAGCACGATCAGGGATCCATTGATCTCCTTCACGCCCACATAATCAAGAATCATTAGTTTTCCTCCTCATAACAGGCTTTAAGATTGCAGCATCATACAACTGTTGCAAGCTTTTCGTCAATTTCCCGGATAAGGTCGTCGAACATTTCGGGCTTGTCATTCGGGATATCATATTTCATCTTTGCAAGTTTCTCGAACAGTCCCAGCTCCGTAATGCGAGAGATCGGAATAGCGGATGCGATGATCTGACGCGAGCGGTTGTAAAGATGGAGAATCGCCTTCATCATAAGCTTCTGCTTTTCAAGCGGAACGAAGGTATCGTCTGCATGGAAGGCATTCTGCTGCAAAAATCCTACGCGGATAGCCTTTGCCGTTTCAATTACGAGCTTCTGGTCATCCGGAAGAACATCCGCACCGATAAGCTTTACGATCTCCATGAGCTGGTTTTCCTCATGCAGAAGCGAATTGATCTTGTTTCTGTATTTGATGAATTCCTCGCCGACGTGTTCCTTGTACCACGGATCAAGGTCGGTGAAATATTCGCAGTAGCTGTCCATCCAGTTAATAGCCGGATAGTGTCTTGCATATGCAAGGGATTTATCAAGCGCCCAGAAGCAGCGTGTAAAACGCTTTGTATTCTGTGTAACAGGCTCCGAGAAGTCACTGCCCTGGGGAGAAACCGCACCGATAATCGTAACGGAACCTTCCTCACCGCACAGTGCCTTGATTCTTCCTGCGCGCTCGTAGAATTCGGAAAGTCTTGACGGCAGGTATGCCGGGAAGCCTTCCTCTGCGGGCATTTCCTCCAGACGGCCGGAGATCTCTCTGAGAGCCTCAGCCCATCGGCTGGTGGAATCCGCCATTATTGCAACGTGATAACCCATGTCACGGTAATACTCCGCAAGGGTAAGTCCGGTATAGATGGATGCCTCACGGGCAGCAACAGGCATGTTGGAGGTATTTGCGATAAGAACTGTTCTGTCCGTCATAGGTCTGCCGGATTTCGGGTCAACAAGCTCGGAGAATTCCTCGAGTACCTGGCTCATTTCGTTTCCGCGCTCTCCGCATCCGACATAAATGATTATATCTGCATCGCACCATTTTGCAAGCTGGTGCTGGTTCATGGTCTTACCTGTGCCGAAGCCTCCGGGTATTGCAGCTGTGCCGCCCTTGGCTATCGGGAACATTGTATCCATTACTCTCTGACCGGTAATGAGCGGCACCGTTGCAGGCAGACGCTCTGCACTTGGGCGCGCTGTTCTTATCGGCCACTCCTGACAAAGGGTAAGCTCATGCTCTGCTCCCTTTTTGTCGCGTATAGTAACTATTGTATCCTTAAGTCTGTATTTTCCGCTTGGCTGAACGCTTGTTACTGTGCCTGACAGTGCCGGCGGAACCAAAAACCGGTGTTCGATGATGGCTGTTTCGGGGCATGTCGCATAGATCATACCGCCGGTAAGCTCATCTCCTACCTTAACCTTTATCTTTACATTCCAGTATCTTGTGAGGTCCAGCGGAGAGACCGCAGCACCTCTTGAAATAAACGAACCGCTCTGCTCCTCGATTGCCTTGAGGGGACGCTCGATTCCATCGAAGATATTATCAAGTATACCCGGTCCGAGCAGAACGTTCATCGGTGCGCCCGAGCCTACAACAGGATCTCCCGGACGAAGCCCGGTAGTTTCCTCATAGACCTGGACGGTCGTGAATTCATCATTTATACCGATGATTTCACCAACAAGGCGCTGCTTGCCGACATAAACCATTTCCATCATGGAAAAGCTGCGTGTATTCCTGACCGTAACGACGGGTCCGTTTATACCGAAAATAACATCATTAGCTGCCATTATATCTCCCATCCTTCAGTTTACTTGCTGACCTTCAGTCCTGAATTCTCGCAGAACCATTCGTGCTGCTGAGCGAGTCTGCTGTCAAGCGTTTCGTCGCAGAGCAAGCCAAGTGTACTGCTCTGACCGAAAATTCCGCCGACGGTGATCTCGTCGCTCTGCTTTACCTCGCAGCCTTTTCCGAATGCCTTTGCGACAGCATCCTTATATTTCATATCCTCACGTCTCAGGTAAAGGGTAACATCGTCCGCATCAAGCGCAGACGCAATACTCTTTGCGCAGCGAGCAAGCATTTTTTCATAATCGCTGCTTTTTGTAAATTCAGCAAGCTTCTTTTCTACATCGTCAAAAACGCTTTTTTCTATTTCTCCGCGGCGCAGGAAGATATTTTTCCTGCTTGCATTTTCGGCTCTCGAAAGCTCTGAGGATATTTCGGTCTTTACATCCGCCATTTTCTTCTGGATCATGATGTATGCTTCTCTAAGACCCTCATCCTCCGCCTTATCAAGCTCCTGCTCCCTGTGGGAGCGTGCCTCTGTCCGCAGCTTTGTGCGCTGCTCCTCGGCGTATTTTTCTATTGCTTTAAGAAAGTTATCGGTTTTACTTACCGTCTCAGACATTTTTTCACCTCCGGGGATGTACTGACACTATCAGATCTTTACACCTATTGCTTCTCTGACGTAGCGTGTAATGGAATCCTTTGCACGGCCGCTGCCGTGTCTGTCGGGGATCTCCACAATAAGCGGCTGCTTGCGGTTGAGCTTGAGGTCATACACAAGCTCAGGACAAAGCTCAACCAGACGCTCCGTCATAAGTATCACGGCTACATCAGGCATGTCCATGGCACGGGACAGGGCATCCCTGACCTCGTTCTCCTCATGGACAACCACGCCGTCAATACCTGCGAGATGCATTCCAATCTGCGTATCTACATTGTCACTTATCAAATAGAATTTCATACCATCACCTGTTTTAATAGTGTGGAGAGCTGAAAGTGAAATGCGAAATTGCCCCTGTGTAATCCGTAACACATACCATATCCCGATTTCCCTTCGGCAAACCGAGCCGCAATTATCCATTTTTCACTTTCAATTTTCAATTTACATCAGCCTGCGTTGCTGATGATAAGGATAGAAACGAGAAGTCCGTAAAGTGCGACACCTTCACCGAGTGCAACGAAGATAAGAGCCTTACCGAATGCCTTGGGGTCTTCGCTTGTTGCGCCGATTGCTGCAGGAGCAGCGCCGCCGACTGCGATACCGCCGCCGATACCGGAAATACCGGTTGCAAGAGCAGCAGCCACCATTGAAATACCCTTGTTCAGGTCGCCTGAGCCTGCTGCCTTTGCAGCCTCTGCAGGATCAGCAGCCATAACAACCATGGAGCCGATAAGGCAGGCGGTACCTACCATTGCAAAGGAAGCGATCTGACGAACGAGAGCTGCCTTGCGTGTACGCTTCTTGAGGGCAACTGACTTATATGAATAGTAAACAGATGCAACAAGGAATGCAACGGGAATTGCAAGAAGAATATAAGGAATAACACTAAAAATAACATCTGACATGATAATAACCTCCGATAGTTTTTATTATGATCTTACTTTTTGTCTGCATTTGCCGTAATCGGTGTAAAGGGTCTGCCTTCACCGACATAGAAACGGCTGAATATTTCGTAGTAGTCAAGTCTGAGCACCTGGATTGCAACGAGAAGTGCCTCCAGAGCCATTACAATGCCGTTTCCGGCAATAACCACAATCGGGTAGCCTACTCCGCCGACCATGTTTGCAAGTGTGAATACAACAAGCATCATACCTGCATGAACAAGAATATATGCGCCGACTCTGAGGAATGACATGGTATTTGTAACATAGCTCAGACACATTTCAAACAGCTCGAAGAAGCTCTGCATACAATATTCGCCCCAGCTTTCGGGCTGCCAGTTCTTTTTGCCCTCGCAAAGCCTTCCGAGAGGCTCACGCAGGAACATGAGAATGAGCGGCACCACAATAAGACAGATAATGTAAGCGGGCGTCATCAGCGGTATATTGAGGAACATCGTACAGATCAGTCCGGCAACGAGTGAAACATAGAAGACAAAGCCCGCTATGCCGTTTGCGCCGAACAGCGCGCTTTCAAAATCGCGCCGTCTGAGAGATCCGAAGATATTGACAAGCATAATAAATGCAATTGTCACAATACCGATGGCAACTGAGCCGTAGATGATCAGATTGATCGATTCGGACTCCATTACCTCAAAGAGCTTGCCCTTCGTGCCGAAGAGCATCTGGTGCACGGGGGTGAGGACATCCTCAAAGCCGAACACAGAACCGTACAGGAAGCCGAACACCATTCCGGACAGACCGCACGGCACAAGTATGCGCCCGATCTCCATCTTTTTCAGCTTCCACATAAGAAAACCTACTATCGCCACAACAAGTCCCTGCCCCATGTCGCCGAACATAATACCGAAGAATATCGTATATGTAATAGCAACAATGACGGTCGGGTCTATTTCGTTGTAGCTCGGAACGCCGTACATCTTGACATAGAATTCGTACAGCCGGAAAAACGGCGGATTCTTCAGCAGAACCGGTGGCGAATGTTTGATTTCGTCCTTGCCGTCCGTAAGTGAATATTCCACGCTTCGTATCGTATCGAGCTTGGAAGAAAAGCTTTCCGCCTGATCGGCAGGTATCCATCCTACAAGGATGAAGCTGCTGTGATATTTATAGACATAGCGTTTGATTGCGTGATAGGAATCAAGCTCTGTCAGGCGTGTGTAATACTGACTGCATTTCTGACTTTCGTTTTTGACAAAGAGCTTAACCTTTTCGTCTATATCCTTCATTTCATCCTGCAGTGTTTTCAGCTCAATCTTCAGTGTGTCGACATATTCCTCAGGAGTTGAGGACATATCCGGAACATTAAGCTTCTCGAAATACAGTGACGAGAATATTCTGTCAACATCCGCTTTCTTTTCAAGCGGTGCGAAATATGCGCCCCAGTGGTATGCGCTGTCCTCGCTGACCGAAAGAAATACGATATACGGATCATCGGAATACTTAGTCAGCTTTTCATAGCTTTCATTGGGTATTCTTCCGAATGCCGGGATGATGTACGTACACTGAGCCAGTTCCTTGAAATTCAGGTTTTTACCGGTAAAGTGTGAAACCAGCTCAATGCTGTTTTCAAGCTCTCCGATCCTTTCTGTACAGTGCTTCTTTTCCAGTGCCAGTTTTTCGAGCTTCGTTGTAACAAAGCTTACGTATTTCAGCACATCCGAGGAGCTGACATTGAATTCACCGAGCTGTTCATATTTCAGCCCGATCCCTGCCTGCTCTGCTGCTGATTTCAGCTCCTGCAGCGGTGTGGCATAGGGGTTCTTATCGGCAAGAGGAATGAAGTTTTCGGTATTGGAGTAAAAAGCCATCGCGTCGTCCGGATGAAACTGTCCTGATTCACCGCAGTATTTGATGACCTTTTCCAGCTCCGACATCATTCCTATGATGCTGATCGCTTTAACAGGTCTTACCGACACACAAACACCTCCTTATTTAATGAGAAGCTTCTCTTTTTCTTCCGCTGAAAGACCATAACGAGTAGCTTCTATTATGTAAATTATATTTTTTAGTTCAATATCCTTGAGGTAAACATAGGATATCATAACTATCGTGGGATTAGGCGACAGGCGAAGATGATGCTTGCAGTAGATATTTATCATCGTGTTTGCAATCTGATCCTTGTCGTCGTTTTCAAGCTTAGCCATAAGCCTGCCGAGATATGTGGAATTGATAAGCTCCACAGCCTCGGTAACATCGCCGGCGTCGCAGATTTCCCCGAGTGTCCGGGTGCTGAGCCTGCCGTATGGTATAAGCAGAGGACGGATCTTATCGCCGCTCATGCCATAGTACGTTTTCAGTCTGATTATTCTCGAAACGTTGCGGAAATCCAGCAGCGCAGAGAACAGATCTCTCAGCTCGTCGCGGTCACGCACCTTCTTTGCGGAATTGATGGCGCTGATGACGGTGCCGTAATTCTGGTTGTAAAGCTGAGCTTCAATCAGCGCAATATTAATGCGCTCGCCGTCAGCAGGACGGTTCTTTTTCAGAACTGCAATATATTTGCTGTCCACAACGGCGTCAAAAATGTCGTCATAGCTTCGCACAGCAGCAAGCTTTGCAAAGCTTGTCTTTGTATACTTATCCATCGAAAGCGGAAGCTTCAGACCGAATTCCTCCGGTCTTCCCATATTGATATGCGTAAGGCATCTGACAATAAGCTCTATTTCAAGCTCAGCGGCCATAAAATCGACAAACGCAAGGGATTTATCCTCCGCATAGCGTGAAAGGGCGAATATATCCGTATAAATCGACTGGCGCAGTACAGGCTCAAGCTGACCGCGGTGTATATCGTTTTCGTTGATATCCCCGAATATTTCACCGTATCTCGTGCGTCCCTTCAGATAGGACGCAACCTCGCTGACAGTGCGGCATTCCATAAGCTGTGTATAATCAGACTCAGTCAGCCGCTTGCCGTACATTGCGCGCGCCTTTGCAAGGATAGCATTGGACGACATGGAAGAAACCATAAATGCTCACTCCTTTTTATGCGCTTACAATACGGGTATATATTTCTTCTACCCATTTATCGTGGTTTTCACGATCACAAGCCTCGAGCTTTTCGATAATTCCGGCATTTTCCGCTTCGATCCTGCGAAGCGATTCATCCGCCTTTTTCTGCTCGGACTGTCGGTTTATCCTGATGCGCTCCTTTGCGCGTTCAAGATAATCATTTTTGATTTTATCCTTTGCAAGGGTAATTTCCTTTTCGTAGTCCATACGGCTCTGCGTAGCTTCGTCGCTCAGACCTCTTGCACGCTTGTCCATTTCGACTATTTTAGCGATCATATCCTCCACGAAAAATCCCCCCTTTTACTTTATATATGCGGCATTTTCAATTGCCACCAAAATTATACGCCCCGATCTTCTGTTTTTCAACAGACAAAAGGCAGCATATGCCGAAAATCAGTTTTTCAGGCTCTGCATCGGAGCCGGAATCCTGCCGCCTCTGGAAATGAATCTTGCCGGAGAAACAGGGTTTATATCCATTATGGGTCCCATTCCGAGAAGTCCGCCGAAATTCAGCTCCTCGCCGGGCTTTTTGCCGATAGCGGGAATAAGTCTTACGGCTGTGGTCTTGGAATTGACCATTCCGATTGCAGCCTCATCGGCAATAATACCGGAAATAACCTCAGCGGATGTATCGCCGGGAATTGCTATCATATCAAGTCCAACGGAGCAAACGGCCGTCATTGCCTCGAGTTTTGTTATGGTAAGAGCCTTGCTTCTTGCAGCGTCTATCATTCCGGCGTCCTCTGTAACGGGGATAAATGCGCCGGAAAGACCGCCGACATGTGATGAAGCCATTACTCCGCCCTTCTTGACTGCATCGTTCAGAAGAGCAAGACAGGCTGTAGTGCCGTGTGCGCCGCACTGCTCAAGTCCCATTTCCTCAAGGATATGAGCAACTGAATCGCCGATAGCCGGCGTCGGAGCGAGCGACAGGTCAACTATGCCGAAAGGAACGCTCAGGCGCTTGGAAGCTTCATTTGCGACAAGCATACCAGCACGGGTGATCTTGAAGGCTGTTTTCTTGACAATCTCTGCGACCTCGGTAATATTGCAGTCACCTGCCTTTGCAAGTGCTGCGCGAACTACGCCGGGGCCTGAAACACCGACATTGATAACACATTCAGGCTCGCCGGGGCCATGGAAGGCACCTGCCATGAAGGGGTTATCCTCCGGAGCATTGCAGAATACCACGAGCTTTGCAGCGCCGATGCAGTCACGGTCAGCTGTGCGCTCGGCGGTTTCACGGATGATCCTGCCCATTTTCGCAACAGCGTCCATATTGATGCCTGCCTTTGTGCTGCCTATGTTTACTGAGGAGCAGACCTTTTCAGTAACAGCGAGCGCCTCGGGGATACTTTCGATCAGGGCATAGTCACCCATTGAAAAGCCCTTATGTACAAGCGCGCTGTAGCCGCCGACAAAGTTTACGCCAACGGTATCGGCTGCTCTGTCAAGAGCCTGTGCGAATTTGACAGGGCTCATGCCGGGGCATGCAGAAGCAAGCATAGCAACAGGAGTAACGGATATTCTCTTGTTGATGATCGGAATACCGAGATCCTTGCTGATATCCTCGCCGGTCTTTACAAGATCCTCTGCATAGCGGCAGATCTTGTCGTAAACCTTACCGCACGCGCGGTCGATATCGCCGTCGATACAGTCAAGCAGCGAAATACCCATGGTAATTGTTCTTACGTCAAGGTTTTCGTTATCGATCATATTGATGGTTTCAAGTATATCGTGTGAATTAATCATTATTTACGTCCTTTCAGATTGTATGCATCGCATTGAAGATATCCTCATGCATAACGTGAACCTTGCAGCCCATTTCCTCTCCGGCAGCAGTGAGCTTGTCAGCAAGCTGTGAGAAAGGAACTGTGCAGTCTGTGATATCAACAAACATTATCATGGCAAACATCCCCTGCAGTACAGACTGAGTCACCTCAACAATATTTACGCCGACTGCGGCACATTCATTTGAAACCCTGGCGAGAATTCCTACGGTATCCTTGCCGAGAACTGTTATTACAGCATTCATTTTTTGTCCCTCCTGTTTTCCTTTGTATATAATACAAATATATAGATAATTATCCTCCTTTTTTGCCTAATTGTCAAGGCTTTTATACACGAGGATTCTGGTATATATTCATGTATCTGCTTACATGAACCGAGTCCCCGTCAAACCCCTCTTTTTTCCTGAGCGAATTATTGCCTGTGATTATAAATACGGGGCATAATTCCACCGTTGTATACCATAATCACAATATGTTGTATAAAAAAATTACAGATTACACTAAAAGTCTATTGATTGTTGGAGAAAAATATAGTATAATTACAGTAATCTTGATATATTGGCAATGTGTTTGTTTTTTTGTTACAACAAACGATATGACTGAAACATACGTACAAAACTGTATATTTTTGCTGAGGTGTTGCCGTTGTGAGCAATAAATCAAATAATTTTCTTGTGAAATTCTTTACGGGTTCTCCGTCCTATAATAATGACAAGGATTATGCAGCATATGCATTTTACAGCGCTCCGCTTAACATGTTTTTCCTTGCCTGCGTTGTACTGCACAGCATTTACCTTGTTGTCTTTTCTGTGCACAGATTCGATATCATGATTATCCTCGAAAGCCTGTGCATGATTCTGTACATGATCTTCGTTATACTTCTGCGTAATTTCAAGGGCTCGTGGCTGCCGTGTACTCTGCTGACCGCCTCGGAGCTTTTCGTACATACGCTGTGCTGCGTTTATTATTTCGGTCTTTCTCCGGGATTCCAGTATCTGTTCATCCCGCTTATGTTCATGTCTATCTTCATCCGCAAACAGGGCAAAGTCTTTGTATTTCTGCGGCGTCTGGTAATAGTCGTTGCTTCCGCATCATTCATTTTCATTTCGATCTATTTCAATGAATACAAGCCGACGCTTTCCCTGCCTGAAGAATTCAATCTGATTATTCTTACAAGCAACTGCATTGTCAGCTTCCTTGTAACTGCTGTGTTCACATCCAGGGTTATTCATTCGCTTGACGCAAAGCGCAGCCAGCTTGACACAAGCGTAAATGAAAAGGTCAATGAGATCGAAAAAATGCAGAACCAGATAATCATCAGCTTTGCAAACATCATTGAAGCACGTGACGGCAGCACCGGAAAGCATGTCAAGCGCACAAGCGAATATGTTGAAGCTCTGCTGAAGGAGCTGCGCCGCAGCGGCGAATTTCCCGATATCCTCGACGACAGATATGTTCACGATGTAATGATGTCGGCGCCTTTGCATGATATCGGAAAGATCACAATCCCCGACGCAATCCTGACAAAGGCAGGCAGGCTTACACAAAGCGAATTTGAAACAATCAAGCGACACACCATTAACGGCAAGGAGCTTATAGAGCAGTCAATGAGCGACATTGAAAACGAACAGTTCCTGAAGGTCGCAAAGTCCGTTGCACTGTACCACCATGAATGCTGGGACGGCTCCGGCTATCCCTACGGCATCAGCGGCGACGAAATACCGCTTGCTGCAAGAATAATGACAATTGCCGACTATTTCGACGCTCTCGTAGCGAAGAGAAGCTATAAAGCGGCACTTCCGACCTCCCTTGTATTCGACAACATAAGGGAGCAGCGCGGAAAGAAATTCGATCCCGTCGTAGCCGACGCATTCCTGAGAATACGCGACACGATAGACGAGATTGCAAAAGCAAATGCAGACTGAAAATAGCAGCACGTCAGAGCGGCGTGCTGATTGCTATTATACTGATAATGTGATATGATAAAACAAGAGGTGAGTAAAAATGTCAACAGCACTTGTTCTTGAGGGCGGCGGAATGCGCGGTATCTACACTGCGGGAGTGCTCGACGTAATGACAGAAAACGATATTTTCCTGCCCACAACATATGCAGTATCTGCAGGAGCGTGCAATGCGCTTTCATATATTTCAAAGCAGCACGGAAGAAACCGACGAATCTACTGCGAATACAGCTGCGACAAGCGATATCTGAGCTTTGGAGGGTATATCAGCCGCGGCAGCATTTTCGGATTTGATTTTATTTTCGGAGAGCTGGCACACACTCTCATTCCATTTGACTATAAGGAATTTTTCGACAGCACTATGCAGCTTTATGCCGGAGCAACCGACTGCGTGACCGGAAAACCCGTTTATTTCGGCAAGGAGGACATGGACGAAGCCTTTGAGGCTGTAATTGCCTCTTCCTCGCTCCCTGTAGTTTCAAAGGTTGTGCATTTCAAGGATCACGAACTGCTCGACGGCGGCGTTTCGGAGTCAATTCCGCTGCAAAGAAGCATTGACGACGGTAACCGGCGCAATGTTGTCGTGCTGACGAGGGAAAAGGAATATGTAAAAGGCTCAAAGCCTGATTTTCCGCTGTTTTTACTGAAAAGAAAATACAAGCGCTATCCGCAGCTTGTAAAAGCAATAACCGAACGCGGCGAAAAATACAATAACGAGCGCAGCCTTTGCTTTGAACAGCAGGAGCAGGGCAACGCCTTTGTGATAATGCCGTCTGAGCCTTTGTCAGTCGGCAGGTACAGCACAAAAAAGCAGGAGCTTGAGAGTGCATATGAGCTTGGCGTCAAGGATGCAAAAGCATGTCTTGCGAAGCTGCAGTCCTTTCTGGCGATGGGTGGATGAATTAATATGAAAAAAAGTCCGGGGTCAATGAGACATCCCGGACAGTTCTTATTGCGTTTATTTCAGCAGCATCCTCAGGGCTTCTTCCTCATATGGAGGGAACCATATTCCCCAGTTCTCGCCTTCATATTCAAATTCAAGCACACAATATCCTCGGACAGAATACTGTCCGACGTTAGTTTGATTTATGCAGTATTTCCTGTATTTTTCAGCGCTGATGGGTTCATCCTTGTTCCATGCAGCAATGGTGATGGTTTTGTCATCAATTACCCGGATATCTTTTATACAGGCAAGCGGAACAGAATAAAGGTCTGATATATCGGCAAAGCACAGATATGCATCAGTCCTGAATGCGCGCATGGTAATATTTGTATAGGAATTCTGATTTTTTGAGTACATTGTCAGTTTTCCGTCCCTTGTTTTGTAGAAAAACATAAGGACCTCAGTCGCTGCGGCGTCATCCGGAACACCTCCGGATGCGACCATACTCCGTCGACGATGATC
>ONAX01000040.1 GCA_900315875.1 uncultured Eubacteriales bacterium
AGATGATGGATTTAATCCTGTTAATATTACAGCCTATATTAAAAATATAGGAACCGCCAAAGCGGTCAATGTATGCTCTTATATTTCTTTTATTTCTGATACATTAATGAATACTTCTGAAGATACACCGTATAAAACTTCCCTGTTCGATCTGGAAGTTAATGCTATAAAAGTAATTAACTGGAAAGTAGAATTGCCAAGATGGCTGCCAAGAGGTAACTATCAGTATACTATTAGCGTTGAAGCAGATAATACGGGATCAAAAAGCATTGCAAGAACTATTCATATTCCTGATCAAAAAACAAATGATAATCGAATAACATGGTTTCCGAAAGAAATAATTACCGATTCATCATATGCAGATAATCTTTGTTTTAGAAATAACCGTATAAATTTTCTGAATAAAATCGACTCACAAATGAGTGATTTATCGTATCCCATATCAAATGTATATTTTGATTTTTTGATTGATGGTTTAAAACCTGCAACCCAATATAATATTATTAATGAAAAAAATAAGCATTGGAGTGGTGCTTGTTATGGTATGTCTTCGGTTGTATCATTGATTAAAACAAAAAATATAACCCCCGGGAAATGGCAAGAGCATGCTTCATGTGCTTATCATTTATACCCACCTGCTTATAATACGGATAAAAGAGTAGAATGTTTGATAAATTTTTATCATATAGCTCAATTTCTGCCGGATATAAAGCAATATCAAGATGAGTATGCCCGAACATTTGGCAAAATTGATTATTCGTCAGATTTTGATGATTCTCATAATTTAGAATATGCAGTTTCAGAGATAGGTAAAGTCAAACAGGGAGGATTTCCAGTAATGCTAGGTTTTACTTGGTATAGTGTATATAATGATTTTCCTGAAGATTTGAAAGAGAAACAAAATCTTTCATATTATTTTGATTTTATTAAATCAATAGGAAATACATGGATTGAGCCAAATGGAAATATAATTGACTTTTCAAAGGCCGGATTCATTTCCACTAATGGAAACTATTTTGACTTTGAGTATAAAAATCATTGTTATTCAGTTATAGGATTTGATAAAAATGGTCTAGAGGTAAAATCAGGAGAAAAAAAATACATAATTAAAAAAATTATATCAAAGTCTCATATGATATTAGGTTATGATGTTGAAATGGGAAATTATTTTGTTAATGGAAATAACTATAAATACAAAATATCAGTATATGATCCAAATAAACTAATAGAAACATATTTATATATAACTGAAAATTATAGTAATTGGTATTATGAACATATGAATCAAGTTTCTAATGATAATAATATGCAAATTTTTAAAAGTCAGAATAATAAGGAATATAAAATGCTATACCTTGTGTTATCGGACGAAAGACTAATCAATATAAAAAATCCAGAAACTTATGAGAATAATAATATTCTGACAGAATATACTCATGATACTTTTTCATCAAATCTTGAAAATATAAGCGGATTAGAAACGCCTAACAACTACTATGAAATTCACGGTTATAATATAAACAGAAATGATGAGATAAACATAGTGCCAACAATAGGAGTCACATCTGACAATGAAAACAATTCAAGCGCAACAATTACACTTCCACCAAATCAGCCATATTATAAAATTGATCCATCATGGGGAAAAATTGATTCTTCCCTAAAAATCGGAGATTATTATTATATTGTAAAATCTGATTCAGCAGATTCAGCAACCGGGTACAGAAGCGGAGAATTAAACCTCATAAACAAATCCGGTGAATACAGATTGGGTATTACTGCAAATAATCCTATCAAGAACCTACCGTGGTGTACTATACGTATCTCCGGCAATGGAAAAACCGCTTCGACGTTAAAAGTAGTATCAGATGGAATGGTAATGATAAGTGATAATATTAATGGTATCCAAGCAGAAGCTTCAAATATTGATATGTTAATATACAACACCCCCCTCACCGCCACCTTTTCCACCGACTACCCCTCCGTAAAATTTATGGCAGTAGACGACGATACTCTGGGCGTATACGTAGACACCGACAGCGACGGTACATATGAAACCATTATCGCCGACAGTGAAGGCACGCAGTACGGTGACAGCAATGAAAACCCGGAGCTGCCGCAGGAAGGCGGCGAAGCAAAGACGCAGGACGGCAGCACAAAGCCGGAAAGCCCAGGTGAAACACCGCGGGAAAGCACGCAGGAAAGCACGGAGCAAACATCCACCATACAGTCGCAGGGTGAACCGCAGCAAAACGCACCCGGCACCGAAAACACTGCAGATAATACCGAGCAGTCCGCACCGCAGGAAAGCCCTGCAGCAGAAACGTTGCAGACGAGCAGCGAGCCGGTCGCAAGCACCGACTATGGCTTTGTGCCATGGATAGGTGCAGGAATCATAGCGGCTGTCGCAGCGGCAGCGGTGATAATTATGCTAAGGAAAAGGAAAGCATAACTATTACTTAACTCTCCCATCGCTTACGGTAACAATCCTCCCGGCTCTGGCGGCAATTTCAGGGTCGTGGGTTATCAGCACGATCGTAACACCCTGTGCGTTCAGACGCCTGAGAAGCCCTAACACATCCTCCCCGGAGCTGCGGTCAAGACTGCCCGTGGGTTCGTCCGCAAGAATAAGCCCCGGCTGCATTGCGACAGCTCTGGCTATTGCAACACGCTGCTGCTGACCGCCGGACAGCTCCTGCGGTCTGTGGGTGGCACGGGGCGACAGTCCCACCTCCTCAAGCGCCTGCAGTGCAAGCTTTCTGCGCCGGGATGCGGGAACTCTTCGGTAGATCATGGGCAGCTCGACGTTTTCAATTGCGCTGAGCGACGGTATCAGGTTGAAGCTCTGGAAAACAAAGCCGATATAGTTCCTGCGCAGCTCTCCGCGGCGGCGCTCACTGATATTACATACCTCACTTCCGCACAGTCGGTAGCTTCCGCTGTCCGGCTCGTCAAGGCAGCCGATGATGTTCATAATTTTCACTTTCATGCTGACGTCTTTCAGGGCATGCACAGTATTGCAGCGCGTGCTGTAGCTTTTGCAAATTCCGCTCAGCTCTATTACAGATGTATCATTTTTTATATTTTCTGCCGGCATAATATCCCTCCGCTTTTTCTGTTATTATTACCCGACAGACTTATTTTATTACTCCATGCAAATTACCTGAATTTGCCAAATCCGCCAGCATCACCGCCCTCATTTGTAAGTAATGCACAAATTCCAACCGCTCTGATATCGCATGTTCAACAATGATTTTTGGAAAATTTTCAAAAAACAGATTGACAACTGCGCCCGATGTGTTATAATAAACTCAGCGGACGGTCAAGGGATCGTCCGGAATAAACCTGCAAGGGCAGCAAAGCCCGCACTATCTAAGGAGGTTATTATTATGGCAGCAATAGAATTACACAACATTGACGTTCAGGAATTTCTCGCTGAGATCGATACCTGTGAGGGCGATGTATTCCTCGTAACAGACGAAGGTGACCGCCTCAACCTCAAGAGCAAGCTTTGCCAGCTTATCGGTCTGACCAAGCTCATCGAGGGCGGTAAGATTTCAAATGCACATATCGAGTGTCAGAATCCCGAAGATGAATCGAAGCTTTTCCGCTTCAACATGTTCGGCAACAAGTAATTATAATTGCAAAAAACGGGGGTTGCGAGATGATCGCAGCCCTTTTTCTCATATTCACGTGCGGCCACGCCAACGGTGTGACCGTACTATTTTTCATGAATAGTTTTGTACATCCCTTTTGCATTATTCAGGGCAGGTTATTCTCGCTATTTCCTCGATAGTGTGGTGAAGCTTGAAAACCATGTCATTGTCGGCAGCACGGTAGTACATTTCTTTGCCGTTTCGCGATGAGGTGATAAGTCCGGCACTTTTCAGCAGTCTCAGATGGTGCGATACAGCCGGGCTTGACATCCCGGTAGCCGCGGCAATATTGATAACACATTCCTCACAGTGGCACAGAAGCCAGAAAATACGCAGCCTTGACGGATCGCCGAGCTGTCGCATAGCATCAGCAACGGCGGCAATAGTATCATCCGACGGCATTTTTTCTACCAGGTTATTATCCTTTTCATTATGCGCATGCGGCAAAATACGTTTTACTTCATCCATTGATGTCACTCCTTCATCGATACATTCTATTCTAATCCAAATTTTCAGAAATTGCAATACGTTCTTGCTGCGCGATGATGTTGAAATCAAATATTGATTCTGATATAATACTGTTGTCATAATGTCTTGCAGGAGAAACCAATATGATCGAAAAACTAAAGAAAAAAACCGAGGAACTCTTTAAACCTGATAACACTGTAATAGAACCAAAGAAAAACCTTATACTTACAATCACTATAGCAGTCTGCGTTACCGCTTTATCCGGGGTGGTTTATTATTTTACGGGCGATTATAAATATATTGTCATTGCAGTTATTGCCATGATTCCGCTTATTATTTTTGCGATCTTCGCTTTTTTCAAAGAAAAACGGCATGATCGAAGCTCTGAAAAGGACAAGCAGGAATTTCTCAGCGGAGCGAAATATCGCAAAAAGGAATGGCGAACAGCATATTATCAGTATAAGGAAAAACACACATTTGAAACAATCAGTAAAAAGGGTATGAAGCATGATCTGAAAAAAAGGTATCACAAAAAAGACTTTGGATATATAAGATCAGGATTTCTTCTGACAATAGGATCGGTATTAATACTTTTTATTTCTAAAACAGAATTAAAAGACAAGGCAGCAGCGATTTTTGGAATATTTTGCGGCGTGGTAATTTTTTCGATAGGTTTTCATGGTTTGATATCAGGTCCTGCACAAAAATTCTTTAAACAGCAGGCAGAACTGGCTGAAATTGAAAAATCCTACGTCAAAGGAAAAATGCTTTCGTTTGGTAACAATGGTATTAACGTAGGCAGCAGTTATACCGTAATATATACTCAAAATAATGTATTCGCCATTGATAACAATAAAATACAGGACATGACAAGAAAGATGGTTCGGGTAAAACAATACGAGGACAACCTGTACTCAGGACAGGAGTACAGATATTATGTCACCCTGATATATACTGACACAGACAATAAAACCAAAGCAATAAATGTACGCCTTGATGAATTTCAGTGCGAAATGATGATAGCTGAATTTAACAGGCGATTCTATCCCGAAAGAGAATATAGCAGCACTGCATTGGAAATAACAGAAAACTCGGTATCAGTATAGCTTCTGCTAATATCCGGACTAAAATATGTTTTCATTTTATGCTTTCCCCTATTGACAATCATAGAAAAGAGTGGTATATTATATTTAACGATTAAATAACCTTTTAATCAATGCGCTTTAAAATATACAAAATGAGGTGTTATATTATGAAAAAAACATATAAAATCGAGGTTGACTGCGCTAACTGTGCCGCAAAAATGGAAGAGGCCGCAAAAAAGGTCGAGGGCGTTGCAGACTGCACCGTCAATTTTATGACACTTAAAATGAAGGTGGAATTCAAGGAAGGCTTCGATGAGCAGAAGGTCATGGATGATGTTTTCAAGGCATGCCGTAAAATCGAGCCTGACTGCGTGATCGCATACAAATAATATCTCATATGCACTCAGTGAGTGCATATATTTTTCAGAAACGATTAAACGTTCACTTAATTGAAAGCGGTGGTCTTATGACAAAAAAACAAAAGAAAAACCTGATACGCATAATTGTATCTGCCGTACTTATGGTTGTATTCATTTTTATTCCGGTAGATTCGTGGATGCGCTTCGCCATGTTCATGATCCCCTACCTTATTATAGGCTACGATATACTCATCAAGGCTGCAAAGGGCGTCATTCACCTGCAGCCGTTTGACGAATGCTTCCTTATGTCTGTTGCAACTATCGGAGCTATGATTATTGCCGTAACAGGTCACGGAGATTATGTCGAGGCAATTGCTGTAATGCTTTTCTATCAGACAGGCGAATGGTTCCAGAGCTATGCTGTAGGAAAAAGCCGCAAAAGCATATCGGACCTTATGGATATCTGTCCGGAATATGCAAATGTCGAAACAGCGGACGGGCAGAAGGAAACTGACCCCGAAGACGTTGAGATCGGCACTGTAATCGTCATCAAAGCCGGCGAGCGCATACCGATAGACGGAGTTGTAATATCCGGCAGTTCCATGCTCGACACCTCTGCTCTCACAGGAGAAAGCGTACCCAGATCGGTACACGAGGGCGACGAGGTAATAAGCGGCTGCGTAAACGGCAGCGGTGTTCTGAGAGTGAAAACAACAAAGCTTTTCGAGGATTCAACAGTAAGCCGTATTCTTGAGCTTGTCGAAAATGCAAGCTCCCGTAAATCCGGACGGGAATCGTTTATCACGAGATTTGCCCGTGTATACACTCCCGTAGTTGTACTTAGCGCACTGGCTCTGGCAATCATACCGCCGCTTATCAGCCTTCTCATAAGCGGTCAGCCGCATTGGGCAATGTGGATATACCGTGCGCTCACCTTCCTGGTAATCAGCTGTCCGTGCGCACTTGTAATAAGCGTTCCGCTGAGCTTTTTCGCAGGCATAGGAGGCGCAGGAAAACAGGGAATACTGATAAAAGGCTCGAACTATCTTGAAATGCTGTCAAAGGCCGGCACGGTCATATTTGACAAAACTGGGACTCTTACAAAGGGCGTTTTCGAGGTAACTGAAATCTGCCCCGATGGCGCCACCGAAGACGAGCTGCTTTTGCTTGCGGCAGCTGCCGAGCAGTATTCGGGCCACCCGATAGCACTTTCACTTCTCAAGCGCTTCAATGGCAGATCAGAGCTTCCGAAAGCAGAGGATGTCAGCGAAGTTGCTGGCAAGGGAATAACCGCACGTATCGGAAAAAGCTTTATTTGCGTAGGAAATTCAAAGCTGATGCAGGATAACGCAAAGGGCTTTGTGCCGAGTGATAAAAGCGGCACCGTTGTATATGTCAGCCGCGACGGTCAGTACATCGGACACATTGTGATTTCCGATATTATCAAGGAGAATTCCGCAAAAGCACTAAAGGAGCTGAAAAAGACCGGAATACGCCGCACGGTAATGCTCACGGGCGACAGCAAAAAAGCCGCCGATGCTGCTGCACAAAAGCTTGGACTTGACGATGTTTACAGCGAGCTGCTGCCGGAGGACAAGGTAAGACTTACGGGCGAGATAATTGAAAAAAGCGGCAAGGGCGAAGCCGTGGTATTTGTCGGCGACGGTATTAACGACGCACCGGTGCTTACTGAAGCCGATATCGGCATAGCAATGGGCGCTATGGGTTCGGACGCAGCAATAGAAGCCTCCGACATAGTTCTGATGGACGACGATCCGCTGAAAATATCCACAGCAATCGGCATTTCCAAAAAATGCATAAGAATAGTTAACGAAAACATCTGGTTTTCAATCGGAGTCAAGGCAATATGCCTTATCCTCGGCGCTCTGGGCTTTGCAAATATGTGGATAGCCGTATTTGCCGATGTCGGAGTAATGGTCATAGCCGTTCTGAATGCTATGCGCAACCTGATACAGAAGAAAAAATGACAAAGAAACTGCCGCACCAGAAAAGATGCGGCAGTCCCTTTTTTGAAAGGTTGGTATTAACTTATAATCACTGATAATCTACTACATCTACCCAGCTCTTCAGGAATTCAGCCTCTTCGGGCTTTTTCTTCACAAGCTGAGAAGCAGCAACTATCGGAAGCCACTGCTGAACGTACTGCTTTGCAGTATCGCTCTTTGCACAGAAGATATTCATATACATATCAGCTGTAGCCTTGCCCTTATTGAGGGCGAACAGCAGATATGTCCTTGCAGCGTCTGCAGATGCATTGCCCTGTGTTGCATGTGACCAGTCGATGATATGCGGATTTCCCTGGGGGTCAATGATGATATTCGAGGGGTTGAAATCTCCGTGGCAGAGCTTGTTGTGACGGGGCATGCTGTCCAGTCTTGTGTGCAGCTCATAGCGGATAGTAGCGTCAACCTCGCCGCCGAGAGATGAAATCTTGCGGTTCATCTTATCCTTCAGCTTATTGAGCAGCGGAGCCTTCTTGCTCTGGACCTTGAGCTGAAGATCAACGAATTCCTTCATGTATTTTTCAAAATTATCGGGATCCTCAGTCATTATCTGTTCAAGGGTCTTGCCCTCGATGTATTCCATTGTAATAGCCCACTGACCGTCAATAAGCGAAACAGATTTCAGCGCAGGAATAGGAAGTCCTGTTTCCTCTACTCTTGACTGATTGAGCGCCTCGTTGAGGACATCCGACTTCGGGAATTTATCGGAAAAGACCTTTACAACATTGTCGCCGTCCCTGTAAATAACCTTTTCCTTTCTTGTAGCAATAATATCCATGCTGTTGTCTCCTTTCGGTTTGGAATCGGCAGAAAAGCACAGGCTTAATTCCGCCATGTTAACTTGGATATATTATACTACTATTTTTCCATAAATTATAGATGAATTTTGCAATAATTTTTGTGCGATTTTTTAGCTGATTTGACGAATTGTATAAAAAATCTGATAATAAGGCTTGCTTTTATGGAAGATTAGTTTATTATTGCCTTTTTTGTCACAGAATGAGCAATTCATGCATAATATGTGTTAAAGACAGCTGCGGCTGACTTAAAAATAAAAGACGTATTATAAAAATGGAGATGATCCTATGGTCATGAATTACGAATCCTGCTCCTGTGAGCAAAGACGCTGCAATTGCCCGAAAGGAATAATGGTTCTCGCCGGAATCCTCGCAGGCATAGTATTCACTGTTATAGGGGTGCTGCTGTTCAACAACGGTCTTATCACGGATATCACACCTGTCGCATGGACAGCTCTTGTAAGCGGGCTTGTTTATCTGTTTGTGCTTATCGGCATAATTGCCTCCGACGGCTCGGATACTCAGACAAGGTGCCGCGTCAGAAGGCTTCTGCCTGCGCTGCTCGTGGGAATTTTCGGAACGATATTCACATCCATCATTGCAGTTGCCTCCACCCTTACAGCCGGTGCAGTCTATGCGATAATAATCGCAGCGCTGCTGTTTTTCTTCTTTGCCTATATGATCGTCAGCACTCTCTTCCTTCTCAAAGAAGACTGACGAAGGTTAAATCAATAGTGGAATAAAAAACAAACCCGGCAGCGTGTCATGTGCTGCCGGGCAATTCGTATTATGCAAGTCTTTTTGCGATCTCGTCGAGGAAGGTCTCACTGTCAACCTTCTGCTTGTTTTCAAGAGAAGAAAGCAGATAAAGATCGCCGGTCATGATACCGGATTCGATTGTGTCGATAGTTGCTTTCTCAAGCTTGTCTGCAAAAGCTGAAAGCTCTGCATTGCCGTCAAGCTCGCCGCGCTTTCTGAGAGCTCCGCTCCATGCAAAAATAGTTGCTACAGAGTTTGTAGAGGTGCTCTCGCCTTTGAGGTACTTATAGTAGTGGCGCTGTACTGTTCCGTGAGCAGCTTCGTATTCATAAATGCCGTCGGGTGAAACAAGTACGCTGGTCATCATTGCAAGTGAACCGAAGGCAGTTGCCACCATATCTGACATAACGTCGCCGTCGTAGTTCTTGCAAGCCCAGATATAGCCGCCGTCACTTCTTACTACTCTTGCAACAGCGTCATCGATAAGGGTGTAGAAATATGTAATTCCGGCTTCTTCAAACTTAGCCTTGTATTCGTTTTCAAAGATCTCGTTGAAGATATCCTTGAAACGGTGGTCATATTTCTTGGAAATGGTATCCTTTGTTGCAAACCACAGATCCTGCTTCTTGTCGAGTGCAAAGTTGAAGCATGCTCTTGCGAAGCTTGCAATGCTCTTGTCAACATTGTGCAGACCCTGGATAATACCGTCGCTGCCATTGAATTCGTGGATAAGCTGACGTGTTTCGTTGCCGTCCTTGTCAGTTACTACAAGCTCAGCCCTTGAGCCTTCTGCAACGACCATTTCTGTGTTCTTGTAGATGTCGCCGTATGCATGACGTGCAATTGTAATCGGCTTTTTCCATGTTGAAATGTAGGGAGTGATGCCCTTTACAAGGATAGGCGTACGGAATACGGTACCATCGAGAATAGCACGGATAGTGCCGTTCGGAGATTTCCACATCTGGGTAAGGTTATATTCCTTCACACGCTCGGCATTCGGGGTGATTGTTGCGCACTTTACAGCAACGCCGTATTTCTTTGTTGCCTCAGCACTGTCAACAGTAACCTGATCCTTTGTTTTTTCTCTGTTTTCAAGACCAAGGTCATAGTATTCGCTTTTAAGATCCACAAAAGGAATAATAAGCTTGTCCTTTATCATCTTCCAGAGAATTCTGGTCATTTCGTCGCCGTCCATCTCAACGATCGGCGTTGTCATTTTGATTTTTTCCATTTTAATCAAACCCTTCAGAATTAATAGTAAAAAAAGCAAACCTTCTTAAATAATTGAAAATGGAAAAATGGAAAGTGGAAAATTACGGTATTACATTTGCCGCATAGCTGCAAATGCAATTATATACGCTTTGGCTTCGCAAAAGCGAACAATAATTTTCAATTTTCAAATTTCAATTTTTCATTCAGTAAAGCGTCTAATCAGCTGTTCCTTGTGTAGTCGAGCAGACCGCCGGCAAGGATTATATCCCTTGTTCTGTCTGAAAGTTCGCAGAGAACTTTTATTTCCTTGCCATTTGTCTTGTTCACAACGGTAAGCTCCTCTTTACCTGCTGTGATAAGCGCACGCACATCCGGAATTGAAAGCTCGTCGCCCTCACTGATACTGTCATAATCAGCCTCGTTGACAAAGGTCAGAGGAAGAATTCCGGCATTGATGAGGTTTGCTCTGTGAATACGTGCAAAGCTCTTTACGAGAACAGCCTTGATGCCAAGGTACAGCGGAGCAAGCGCTGCATGCTCACGGGATGAGCCCTGACCATAGTTTACGCCGCCGACGATAATGGAAGCGCCGAGGCTCTTTGCTCTTTCCGGGAAATCCTTGTCACATACAGTGAAGCAGTGCTGTGAAATAGCCGGAATATTTGAACGCAGGGGAAGGATCTTTGCGCCTGCGGGCATGATGTGGTCGGTGGTGATATTGTCGCCTACCTTCAGAGAGCAGGGAACGTCGATGCTGTCCGCAAGGGGTGACGTCTGCGGATAGGGCTTGATGTTCGGACCTCTGAGGATTTCTACGCTGTCCATTTCCTCAACGGGAGCCGGAGCGATGACCATATTGTCATTATATTCGAATTTCTCGGGAAGCGGAATATCAACAGCCTCGCCGAGGGTTCTCGGGTCGGTGAATACGCCTGTGAGCGCGGATGCAGCAGCGGTTTCCGGGCTTACAAGATAGATCTGACCGTCGCGTGTGCCGCTTCTGCCCTCGAAGTTACGGTTGAATGTACGCAGTGAAATACCCTTGCTGTTCGGGGACTGACCCATGCCTATGCACGGACCGCATGCACATTCGAGAATACGTGCGCCGGATTCAATGATATCAGCGAGTGCGCCGTTTCTTGCGAGCATATTATATACCTGCTTGGAGCCGGGAGCAATTGCAAGTGACACGCCGTCTGCAACGGTCTTGCCCTTAAGGATTGCAGCAACTCTCATGAGATCGAGGTAAGAAGAGTTTGTACATGAGCCGATACATACCTGGTCGATCTTCTGCGGGCCGATTTCTTCAATAGTTTTAACGTTATCGGGGCTGTGCGGACATGCTGCCATAGGAACGAGCTTTGAAAGGTCGATATCGATAACCTCGTCGTAAACTGCGTCCTCGTCGGGTGCAAGTGAAGTCCAGTCCTCTTCCCTGCCCTGTGCCTTCATGAATTCTCTTGTTACCTCATCGGACGGGAAAATGGATGTGGTAGCGCCGAGCTCTGCGCCCATATTGGTAATGGTTGCACGCTCCGGAACTGTAAGGGTCTTTACGCCCTCTCCGCCGTATTCAACGATTTTGCCTACGCCGCCCTTTACGGACATAATGCGCAGAACCTCGAGAATGATATCCTTTGCGGATACCCAAGGCTGAAGCTTGCCGGTAAGGTTGATGCGAACCATCTTCGGCATCTGGATATAGTATGCGCCGCCGCCCATTGCAACAGCAACGTCAAGTCCGCCTGCACCGATAGCAAGCATACCGATACCGCCGCCTGTAGGAGTATGGCTGTCAGAGCCTATAAGGGTCTTGCCCGGCTTGCCGAAGCGTTCAAGATGAACCTGGTGGCAGATACCGTTGCCGGGACGAGAATAGTAGATACCGTGCTTTTTGCAGACAGACTGGATAAATCGGTGGTCGTCAGCATTTTCAAAGCCGGTCTGGAGTGTATTATGATCAATATACGCTACGCTCTTTTCAGTTTTTACGCGCGGAACACCGATAGCCTCAAATTCAAGATAAGCCATCGTACCGGTAGCGTCCTGAGTAAGAGTCTGATCTATTTTCAGACCCACCTCACTGCCAACGGTCATGTCTCCGCTGAGAAGATGTGATTTAATGATTTTCTGAGCGATAGTATAGCCCATTTTTCCTTCCTCCTTAAACTAAGTCATTTCACTGTATGTCATATTATCAGACACATTATATTATCCCTTAAAATGCGTGATTTGTCAATACTTTACTTTATTCTGCAGCCGCGGCGAGCCGGCGCCGCAGGGCGGTCAGTAGCGTTCCATTTCCTCGGCAAGCTTCAGAGCAACGTCAAAATTATCGATGGAATGATTAGCGCCGGTAAGACCTTCGCAATCACACTTTTCGCCTCCAAGGACATCTCCCGCAACCAAAAAGCTGTATAGCTCTATCCCGTGAAAATCGCATACTGCCTGAACGCCTGCAAGCTCCATTTCGACGGCTATACAGCCGTCCGCTTTTCTTTCATCAATAGCGCTTTTCGTTTCCCTGTATGGAGCGTCGGTCGTCCACACCTTTCCGCAGACATAGGGCAATCCGAATTTCTTGAATTTAGCCTTCAGGATCTCGCTGCTTCTGATGTCGATATAGTCTGACGGCGGTGCATAGTGATAGGACATACCCTCGTCACGGTATGCTTCGGTAGGAATAATATATTTTCCTGCCGTAACCTCATTGTCAAGAGAACCGGCAGAACCAAAAATAACGAATTTCATAATACCTGTCTGCCACTGCATTTCTATCAGATCATTTCCTGCCTGACATGCGCCGATACCCGACATATAAAAAACTATTTCTTTTCCGTCGATATCGAGCAGCCAGATAGGTTTCCGACCGTTCGGAGAACCGAGATGAGCTATTTCCTTATGCGGATATTTTTCAAGCACACTTTCATATATTTTGTGTGAAAAAGTAGCTATTGCCATATTGTACAGGAATTTTCTTTCTCCCAGAAATATTTCCCGATCAAAAACGGTTTCCCATTCGTCACGATATGATGAGGTTATCATAATGCAATCTCCTTTTTATAATTATTTGATTAACAGTATACCATAAAAAAACAAATATTGGAATAGTTCAGGCTAAAGCTGTTTTTCATAAAATCCGACAATAAATTTTCCTCACATCTTGCATTATTCCTCCGGATAGAGTATAATTGTATATGATGAGATCGTCACTTATTCTATCAATATAATAATAACGGAGGTGTAATCATGTCAGTTACAAAGTTGGTTCTGGACAGCCTTTCTGTTGCTTGCAGTCTGGCTATCGTAGTATTGCTTTTCCTTCTTCTCAAGGAGAAGTGGGATTCAAATTCAAGCTCACTTTTCTGAGCGAATACGCAGCGCGGCTGTCGCATTGCGGCAGCCGCATTTTTGGACTGAATTTATCTGTTTTGGGTCTTTTTTTGCTCAGAATGTTCATGCAGGCGGAAATGCCTTACATTAATATGTTATTATTAATACATTTTGCAGCAATGGAGAATAATAAAAAGGGGTAGAAATATGCAGACATATCAGGGTCTTACGCAGGAAGAAGCTGAAAAGCGGCTTGCTGCGAACGGAAAAAACAAGCTTAAAGAAGAAAAACCGAAAACGGTCTTCAGAATGTTTCTTGAGCAGATCCTCAATTTTACAAATGCAATTCTTGCGGCTGCTATAATAATCTCCATAATACTCGGAGATTACGGCGAAGCTGTGATTATGGTAGTCATTGTCATTGCAAACGCTATTATTGGCGTCGTGCAGGAGGGCAAGGCTCAGAAGGCTCTCGACGCACTGAAAAAGATGTCCGTGCTGAAGGCTGCCGTAATACGCGACGGCGAAACAAAGGAAATCTCCTCAGAGGACCTTGTCGTCGGAGATATCGTCGTACTTGAAGCAGGCAAACAGGTTCCTGCTGACCTGAAGCTGCTGGAAACAGCTCGTCTTATGATGGACGAAAAGGCTCTGACGGGCGAATCAGTCCCAGTGGAAAAGGACAGCAGCTTCGTTCCCGACGAAAAAACCGGCATCGGCGACAGACTTGACCTTGCATATATGACTACAGTCGTAACGTACGGCCGCGGAATCGGCGAGGTATGCAAAACCGGCATGGATACCGAAATCGGCAAGATCGCCGAAATGGTTGGTCAGGAAAAGGAAAAGCCCTCTCCCCTGCAGAAGGGTATGGACGGGCTCAGCCGCGTGCTCGGAATCGGCGTAATAGTCATATGCGCAATTGTATTTGTCATCGGCATGCTTCAGGGCAGAGAAATACTCGAGCTGCTCATGACATCCGTATCCCTTGCAGTTGCGGCAATACCGGAGGGTATACCGACTATCGTCACAATAGTTCTTGCCCTCGGTATGCAGAGAATGGCAAAGATCAATGCCATAGTCAAGAATATGCCGGCTGTAGAAACGCTCGGAGCAGTAAGCTATGTTTGCTCCGATAAAACCGGAACACTGACGCAGAACAAAATGACCGTTGTCAGGGCATACGAGGACGGCGAATTCATCGAGCTGGATACTCTTGACAAGAATCGGCACGAAATCCTTATAAAGGGTCTGATGCTCTGCAACGACGCTTCCATTGCATCCGACGGCACAGAGGTCGGCGACCCGACAGAAACTGCTCTTGTAGCCTTTGCAAAGCGCTACGGCATAGAAAAGGGCGAAACCGAAAAGGTTCAGCCCCGTATCGGCGAAAAGGCATTCGACTCTGACCGCAAGCTTATGACAACAGTTCACAAAGACAGCAGCGGCAAGATCATTTCCTACACAAAAGGCTCAACAGACGAGCTTCTCTCACGCTGCACGCACATCATGTCAGGCGGTGGGGTGCGTGAGATAACCCCTGAGGATATCAACACAATAATGAAGGCAATGTCCGGAATGTCCAACGAAGCCCTGCGTGTTCTTTCCCTTGCAATCCGTGAGGACAATACCGAGGCAGTTGAGCAGGGTCTGACATATATCGGCATGATAGGTATGATTGACCCGGAACGCCCGGAGGTTGTGGAATCCATAAAGACCTTCAAGCGTGCAGGAATCAAGACCGTAATGATAACCGGCGACCACAAGGATACAGCGCTTGCAATTGCAAAGAAGCTCGGAATCGCAGAACGTCCCGAGGAATGCATTATGGGTCACGAGCTGAGCGAAATGACAGACGAACAGCTCAAACAGCGCGTACCGGAGCTTTCGATATTCGCAAGAGTTTCACCCGAGCATAAAGTAAGAATAGTCAAGGCTATTCAGGAAAACAACAATATCGCCAGCATGACGGGCGACGGCGTAAACGACGCACCATCCCTCAAGGCCGCAGACGTCGGCGTTGCAATGGGCATAACCGGTACAGACGTTGCCAAGGGCGCTGCCGACATTATCCTGCAGGACGACAAATTCACAACGATTGAAAGAGCTGTCCGCGAAGGCAGGAATATCTACGAAAACGTCAAGAAATCCATTCTCTTTGCACTGTCATCCAACGTCAGCGAGGTTCTTGTAATGTTTGCGGCAATTGCAGTAGGACTTGCGGCTCCCCTGAAGGCTGTTCACATTCTCTGGATAAACCTTCTCACCGATTCACTCCCCTGCTTTGCACTCGGAGTTGACCCCAATTCATCCTCGGATGTCATGAACAAGAAGCCGCGTAAAAACGGCGAATCAATATTTGCCGGCGGCGGATATGCCAAGGTCGGCGTATACAGTATCGTTATTGCACTGGTTACTCTCGTTGCCTTCCTGTACGCACCCGTAACAGCTCTGATGAGCGCAGGAGACAGCATCAGCCTTCCCGGCATCATCACAATGCTCGGAAAGGACGGCATCCTCGTTCAGGCACAGACACTTGCATTCTGTACTCTTGCAATGTCAGAGCTTTTCCACGCTATCGGTATGCGCGACACGGAAAACTTCCTTTTCCGCTTCAACCATCTCGACAACAAGGTCATGATACTCGCAATGGCTGTCGGCATAATCGGTCAGGTAGCTGTTACAGAGGTACCGTTCCTCATCAATATTTTCGGCACCTGCCGCATGTCCTGGAAGATGTGGCTCTTTGTAGTCGTTATTTCACTTATGCCCCTTGTCGTTCATGAGATATGGGTAATTTTCAAAAAGCTGGCATCACGCAGTAAAAACTGAGATTGTGCAGCAGATACACATCCTTGCAGAAAGAATGTATATATACATTTTTTGTAGAAAGTATCTAAAGCTAACACATTTTCAGCTAATCGTTTGTAAGAATTGAATAAAACCGGAGTATTTTTTATTCTGTGATAGAATATTAGTTCGCAAAAGACAAAAAATACTCCGGTATTTTTTGCCATTTTGCTAAATAAAACGTCCTTTGTAAAAATAATTTAAAAAATATAACAAAAAAGGCTTGATAAATCAAAAAAAGGATGGTATTATTTGAATAGAATATTTCCGCAGAGTACGGCTTATTTTATATATAATTTCTGCGGTAATAATTTCTAAAAAAATTATATTTATTTAAGGAGATGGCAACCAACATGAAAAATTTAAAGAAGGTTCTTGCCTTATCTATGGCAGGATGCATGGCTGCAGGCGCACTTGCTGGCTGTACAGGCAGCACAGATGGCGGCACAACATCAACCGGTGACAGCGGAAGCAAGGCAGCTACAGGTGATGCTAGCAAGGGTTCCGTATACTGGCTGAACTTCAAGCCCGAGTCTGACGAAGTTCTTCAGGAAGTTGCAAAGATGTACACAGATGAGACCGGTACAGCTGTAAAGGTTGTAACCGCTGCTTCAGGTACATACGAGCAGACCCTTTCTTCCGAAATGGACAAGAGCGAAGCTCCGACACTGTTCGTAATCGGTAACTCCGCAGGCGTTAAGCAGTGGGGTTCCTACGCTCTCGATCTTAAGGATACCGATATCGCTAAAGAGCTTAACACAGACGCTTATAACCTCTATGATGCAGACGGCAAGCTCGTATCTATCGGTTACTGCTATGAGGCTTACGGCATTATCGTAAACCCGGATCTTCTTGAGCAGGCTGGTCATAAGCTTGAGGATATCAAGAACTTTGACACACTCAAGACAGTTGTTGAAGATATTCATAAGCGTGCTTCTGAGCTCGGCTTCGATGCATTCACATCCTGCGACATGGATGATTCCTCATCCTGGCGTTTCACAGGCCATATGGCTAACCTCGAGTACTTCTACGAGGAGAAGAAGGCAGGAACCACATGGACAGAATGTCCTGCAACAATCACAGGCGAATACCTCCCGAACTATAAGAACCTCTTTGATCTGTGCATCAACAACAGCATCTCTGATCCGACCGAGCTCGCAACCGGCGGTCACGACGCTTCCACACAGTTCAAGACCAAGAAGGCTGCTTTCACAGTTCAGGGCTCTTGGGAATATGGCGGCATGAAGGACGATATCCCGAACGCTGCTATGATCCCCTACTACTGCGGTGTTGACGGCGAAGAAAAAGCAGGTCTCAACTGCGGTACAGAAAACTGCTGGGCAGTTAACAGCAAGGCTTCCGAAGACGATCAGGCTGCTACACTCGCATTCATGAAGTGGTGTGTAACCAACGAAGCTGCTTCCAAGAAGCTCGTTGATACCTTCGGCGTAATGCCTTACAAGAATGCTGCAGAATCTTCCAACGCATTCCTTAAGAACGCTAACGATTACACAGCAGCAGGCAACTATGTAATGGATTGGGCTACTAACTATCAGCCGAACGTAAACGAATATCGTGCACAGCTCGTTTCTGCACTCAACACCTATTGCGCAGATCAGTCTGACGCTAATTGGGAGCAGGTAAAGGCAGCATTCGTAGACGGTTGGGCTACTCAGTATGCAGCTGCTAACAGCTGATAAAACCAACATCTGTAAAACAGATCACTAAGCCTTAGGTGGGGCGGGCAAAACGCCCGCCCCTTACCATTTTCCCGATCAACTCAAAGGAGATGATTTTTTGTCGAACGATCCGAATAAAGCAATGCCATGGAATGAACCGGAAGAAAACACAGCGGAACAGGCACAGACTGCCGAATCTAATGAAGCCTACCAGTCCTTCCTTGAGGGCTCAAATGCTGCAGCGGCTCAGGTAAAGGTTGACCCCGGCAAGAAAAAGAAATTCAAGGTCAACAGCGGATATACTCTGCGCCGACCGCTGAGAATGTGGTGCTGGCTGTTCCTCCTTCCGATGGTAGCTGCATTTGTCATCGGCTTTGTATGGCCCTTCTTCCAGGGCATCTACCTCTCATTCTGCCAGTTCCGACTGGTTTCCGATGCTGAATTCATCGGTCTTGCAAACTATATCAGGGCATTTCAGGATAAAACCTTTATCCGTGCCTTCTGGTACACCGGCGTATTCGCCGTAGTCAGCCTTCTGATTATCAATATCCTTGCATTTGCAGTTGCACTTGCACTTACAAAGGAAATCAAGGGCAGCACACTTTTCAGAACCGTATTCTTCATGCCTAACCTCATAGGCGGTATCGTTCTTGGTTACATATGGTCGATGATCTTCGACGGTATCCTTTCCCATTTCGGTACATCAATTCTTCAGGATTCAACCTGGGGCTTCTGGGGACTCATTATCCTCGTAAGCTGGCAACAGATAGGTTATATGATGATTATTTATATTGCCGGTCTGAACGCTATTCCCGAAGACATGCTCGAAGCAGCAAAGATCGACGGTGCAAACTCCTGGCAGACCCTCTGGAAGGTAACGATCCCCAACGTTATGCCTTCTGTAACAATCTGTGTATTCCTCTCCCTGACCAACGGCTTCAAGCTGTTCGATCAGAACATGGCACTCACAGGCGGTCAGCCTATAGTTATGGTTGACGGAATCGGCGTCAAGCAGACAGAATTGCTTGCTCTCAATATCTATAACACATTCTATAACAATACAGCGTTCACGGCTCGTGGTACAGCTCAGGCGAAGGCAGTTATCTTCTTCGTACTGGTTGCAGTAATAGGCCTGACACAGCTTGCCTATACCCGAAAGAGGGAGGTGCAGCAGTAATATGGCAAACAAAAAGGTTAATTACTCTGAAACAATGGGTACCAATGTCGTTCGGGAAATTGACCCCGAGCTTCTGAAAAGCGCAAAAAAGGTTCAGCGTCATAAAGATTTCACTGTTCTGACAGTTGTCTTTTCAGTCATCTGTATCGTTTACGTATTACCTGTACTTGCGGTTCTTATCAATGCCTTCAAGAAAAATACATACGTAAAAACCGATACCTTTGCTCTGCCGTTCAATACTGCAGACAAGCCCGATATGTGGGCAGGTTTCAGCAACTTTGTCACCGCAATGACTTTTGGTAACTATCCTTTCTTCCAGAGCGTTCTCAACAGTGTTATCATTACACTTGCATCAACTCTTCTTATCATCATCTGCACATCAATGGCAGCATGGTACATCGCAAGAGTTAATTCGATCGCATGTAAGGTTGTTTACTACCTCTGCGTTTTCTCGATGGTCGTACCATTCCAGATGGTAATGTACACCCTCTCAAAAACTGCAGATACACTCAAGCTCAATACACCGTGGACTATCCCGATCGTATATCTCGGCTTCGGTGCAGGACTTGCGGTATTCATGTTCGTAGGATTCGTTAAGTCGATCCCGATAGAGATCGAAGAAGCCGCTGCTATCGACGGCTGCGGTCCTGTAAGAACATTCTTCACAGTTGTATTCCCCATGCTCCGTCCGACAATGATCTCTGTTGGTATTCTTGAGATCATGTGGATCTGGAACGACTACCTCCTCCCCTACCTTGTACTCGATATCAACAAGTATCGTACAATACCGATCCATATCCAGTATCTTAAGGGCAGCTACGGTACGGTCGATCTCGGCGCAAGTATGGCTGTCATCCTGCTCAGTATCATCCCGGTAATTGTATTCTATCTGATCTGCCAGAAGTACATTATCAAGGGCGTTGCAGCAGGTGCTGTAAAGGGTTAATTACCCGGTACAAAGTAACCGAAAAAAATTCCCCGGAGCAATCATCAAGTTGCTTCGGGGTTATCTTTATTTTGTCTTATTAAATTTGTCATATGCTTTTTGATAGGAGATATCACTCAATGAAAAATCTGCGCATGAGATTAGCTCTGGTTTCCTCCGCAAAATCGTACTGCGTCATGTATTCCCCGGTAAACTGGGAAATTGCTTCTTCTTCTCCGCTCAGATAACGGTAGTAGTCGCAATCCACCTTCTCCTTATCGATGCCAAGAAGTCCCCTGTTTTTCAGGATAACATCATCGTAGCCGTATGATACAAGAGTTTTTTTCAGATCGAAAATAAGATTCCGAAGTGAGCTTTTACTGCTTGCCGACAGCGGCTTGTCCGGATAGAGATTTCCGCACATCATATCTATCGAGCACATTGCGCCGTTGCGGTCTACAAGAAAAGCAAAAAGCTCCTTTGTCTTTGTCCGTGCGAATTTAACGGGCTTGCCGTCGATATAAACCTCAAATGAGCCGAAGCAGCGTATTTCAATACGCTTATCCCCTCTATTTATCAAAGTGCTTATATAATCGAGGTTCTCCTTAATTGCCTCCTCCGATACGGGCTTCAGCAGATAGCCGGATGCATGTATCTGAAAAGCGTCAAATGCATATTCCTTATGCCCGGTGATAAAAATAATATGTACACCGGGACATTCATCAATAAGCCGTTTTGCAAGATCAATGCCTGTCATTTCGGGCATTTCAACATCAAGGAAAGCAACATCGGGTTTATATTCTTCGCAGATGCTGATTGCCTTTTCAGCAGACGATTCGCCAATATGCGTTCCTTCCGGATCAATATTTCTAAGCATACTAACGACATAGTTGACTAAAAGCTCTCTGTCATCAACTGTCAGCGTTTTCATAGCGACCATTCATACCTTTCATCAGCCATAAAAATACGGCAGATACCATATTTCTAAAGGTGCAATTTACTCTATAATTGTATGATAGCACATCACAATACCATTATTCAATCTTTTTTCGAAAAAATATGATATTGCCACGACATCATTTTTGTTGTATTATATTTTCAAAGAGAATTTAATTAAGGAGACGGAATTATGATATTATTTGTCAATGCCTGCGTCAGAGAGGAATCACGTACAATTGTACTTGCTCACTATCTGCTTGAGAAAATGAACGATACGGTTCAGGAGGTACGACTGTCGGAAATCACTTTTCCTATATCCTGAACCGCAGAAGCGAGCTTGCTCAGCGCGGCGATTTTTCTGATCCGATGTTTGAATGTGCCCGTACCTTTGCGTCAGCCGATACTATAGTGATTGCGGCACCATACTGGGACCTGTCATTCCCGGCTGCACTGAAGCAGTATTTCGAGCAGATCAACGTTGTCGGACTGACCTTTGAATACACGGCAGAAGGATTCCCGAGGAGCTTGTGCAGGGCAAAAAAGCTCTGCTACATCACCACAGCCGGCGGCAAGGTCATTTCCGATGAATTCGGCTTCGGCTATGTAAGCGCTCTCGCACAGGGCTTTTACGGCATCAGTGATATTCAGTATATAAAGGCTGAGGAGCTTGATATCATAGGTGCAGATGTCCCCGGAATTCTGAATAAGGCAAAAAATGAAATCGACAGAATTGTTTCTTCATCAGAATAATTTATTAAAAAACCGGCCCGCTGTCATTTTGATGGTAGGTCGGTAATTTTTCCGGCACCGGTTCTGCGGCATATTATTAAGTACATCCGGCACAGGAGTTGATTTATCTCTGAATATCTGCTACAATTCTATATAAATATGAATCAGAATGCTAAATGGAGAAAACAATGAAAAACAAATCTGTTTATAAACGGGCACTTGCGCTTGCTGTTCCTATCATGATTCAGAACGGAATAACAAACGCAGTTGGTCTTGTCGACCATATTATGGTCGGAAGTCTCGGAACGGAAGCAATGACAGCCGTTTCTATTATTGGTCAGCTTCTTTTTGTATATACTCTTGCGATATTCGGCGGCATTTCAGGTCCCGGCATCTATTCGGCACAGTTCCACGGAAGCGGAAACACCGAGGGTGTACGCGCTGCAACAAGAATGAAAGCCCTGATATGTCTTTTCTGTACCGCTGCCGGCATTACTCTGCTGCTAACATGTGAAAACCTGCTCATCAGCCTGTATCTTCACGGCGAAAGTGCGGATATCGACCCGGTTCTTACATCAGAATATGCTAAAAGCTATCTGCACATAATGCTGCTGGGGCTGCCTGCACTTGCTGCATCTCAGGTATATTCAAGCTCACTTCGTGAAACCGGCGACAGCATTAAGCCAATGGCATCCGGAATAGTTTCCGTATGCACCGATATCATTTTCAATTATCTGCTGATATACGGCAATTTTGGCTTCCCGAAGCTCGGAGTGCAGGGAGCTGCCATTGCTACCGTAATTGCAAGATACCTTGAATTAATTGTACTTGTGGCTTGGTCGCATCTGCGCAAGGATAAGCATCCCTTTATAAAGGGACTGTGGAGCACAATAAAAATTCCTGCAAACATAAGAAGAAAAATGCTCACAAAGGGCATTCCTATCTTCATAAACGAATTCATGTGGGCTGCCGGTTTGGCTGCTCTCACACAGTGCTATTCAACACGGGGACTTGCTGTAGTAGCCGGAATAAACATATCAAATGTAATATGCAACCTGCTGAATGTTGTATTTGTTGCACTGGGGCATTCCGTAGGTATTCTTATCGGGCAGTCGCTCGGCGCCGGAAAATTTGACACCGCGAGAAAGGAATCCTTTTCTCTCACCTGCTTTTCAGGAATAATTTGCGTCGGGCTTTCACTGATCCTCATTGCACTGTCCGGATACTTCCCGTACCTGTACGATACAACCGACGAAGTCCGTTCGCTTGCCAGCAGCTTTATTGTCGTGTCTGCGCTTTACTTCCCGGTTCAGGGTATACTCAATACCCTTTATTTCACGATACGATCCGGCGGAAAGACGCTGATAACCTTTATCTTTGACAGCGTTTTCACCTGGACTGTGACAATTCCGCTTGCGGATGTGCTCTGTTTTTGCACAGGACTTCAGATTATTGTAATCTATGCTATTGTGCAGTCAGCGGATATCATTAAAATAATCATCGGTTCCGCAATGATAAAAAAAGGCGTATGGATAAGCAATATTGCTGAAGAATTCGACCAAAACGCAAAATAAACGTTTATACATCGCAATTCATAACTCAATTTCAGCGCGGTAATGTACTATAATTGAGTATATAATTTCTATTCGGAGGATAAATAATATGGATCTGATACCAAGCTTTTCTGTAGACCATACAGCTATAGTTCCCGGAATCTTCACCAGCCGCGTGGACAAGGTCGGGGACGCATTAATAACAACCTATGACATAAGACTGACAAGACCCAACAGGGAGCCTGCAGTTGATGTTGCGGCAATGCATTCGCTCGAACACATCATTGCCACATTTCTTCGCAATGACCCCGACTGGAAGGATGAGATCATCTACTGGGGACCGATGGGGTGCCTGACCGGATTTTACCTTATCCTCAAGGGAAACCGTACTCCCGGGGAAATCTATGAACTGATACTGAACGCATTCAGATCAGTTGACGACGCGCAGAGCGTTCCCGGCACAACACCGGAAAACTGCGGAAATTATCTGATGCATAACCTCGGAATGGCAAAATGGTATGCCAGAAAATTTGCAGACTATCTTGCAGAAAATTCCGGTAATGCTGATATCTTTGAATATCCGAAAGCAGAGCGCCTGGTTACTGACGACGGACAGAGCTTCTTCGATTCGTAATATAGCAAGCTTTAGCCTTACATAAACCAACCATGCAAAGGGATGAGAATATGGATATTGCCGGCCGTCTGAAGAAAACACGCACATCCAAGGGATACAGCGTTTACAAACTTTCACAGTTATCCGGTGTTTCCGAAACACACATCCGTGATCTGGAGCGCGGAGACCGCAATCCTTCTCTTGACACCATTGACCGCATTGCAAAAGTATTCGGAATTTCTCTGTCGGAGCTGCTGAGCGAGGACGAAACGGTATCATACCTTACGCCCGAAGAAAAAGAATTGCTGGACTGCTATCGCATGCTGCCGGAAAGCAGCAGCAATGCCCTTCTGGAATTTTTAAAAACGCTCAAATAATTTTTTCTTTTGTCTTCGGCTGAGATATCAGCAAACAATACCATTGCATACGGTCATGAGAGTGAGGATATTCAGGATGTAATTGTAAAAACCGATTCACCCGATCCGGTTTACGGTTATTTCAAGGTAAAAACAGAAGCGACAGGCTCACTCAAGGTCGTGAAACAGTACAAAGACCTGAACGGAAACAATGTCAAAACCGGAATTGAAAGCTTTGTACTGAATAACACAAAATTCAAGATAAGAAATTCGTCAAATAAATACATCAAAGCTTCTTATTCAGGAAGCGGTTATGTTTACAGCTATACAGGCTATGTCAGCAGTGCATCTGACGGCACTGTGTTTACTCCCAAAAGTAATAACGGAGATTTTTATTTCGAGGTAAATAATCTCCCTCCGGGAACCTATGAAATAATGGAGCAGGACAACAATATCACCGGTTATACTCCGTCCGCATCAAAAAATATCAAGGTTGCAGTTACTGCAAACAATTCCGGCGGCAAAAAGACTGCGACATTCCAGAACAAACCCGATCAGCTTATCATCAATAAGGTGTTCAATCAGTTCGGAGCTGTCAAGGATGAGGATTATGCAAAGGTCGTTTTCAATCTGAGCCAGATCAATGCAGAGGGTGTCGCTGCTACAAAGAGTTTCATTTGTACCGACAAGAAGAATAATGTCTATCAGTTTATCAACAGCACTTCCGATTCTGCCTTTGCAGGTATGGTGACTTCAAAGGAGCTAAGATTTGTTAATCCGAAAGTACACAGCATCACTGTAACAGGTATGCCTATCACCAATAACAACGGCTACTACTACAAATACGAGGTCAAGGAAGTCAAGAACGGGCATATGAACCGGTATGATTATAATACCCTGACCAAGACCTTTGAAACAGGCACAACGCAGTCCGAAACATTTCCCAATAACGAAAAGAAAATGGGTTATATTGAGATCAAAAAGGATTTCAAGATAGAACAGACTGACGGGACGCTTGTCAATTTTGAGGGCAACAGCGATCTTACTCTTACACAGGCTTACGGTGACATATGTTCTTGATGAAACTCCCTTTGAATTTGAGTTCAAGGAAAACGGCGAAATAATCAAGGCAAGTATGACTAATAAGCCTGTCGAAAAGAAGCCCGGATATATCACGACAGACACTCCGAAAAAACCCGGAAATGTAACAACACCCAAGACCGGAGATGATTCAAACACAATGGCAGCAATAATATCTATTATCTGTCTGGTATCTGTTGCAGGAATACTCCTTACCCGCAAGTCCCGCAAAAAAGACGAAGAAGACTGAATAAGAAAAATCGGAGTCTGCGAAAACAGGCTCCGATCAAATTATACAAGATAATAAAAAATGATATTCAAAACAATACAGTATTATTACTCCCAGCTATATTTCTCACATTCTTCTCCGGTTTCAAAAAATATCTTTGCAACTTCCTTTGCAATTTCAATAGAAACACAATAAATCCCATCAAAATTTCCAAGTTGACCGCCGGTAACTAATTTATAGACATTCAAATCCTCTTTTGGATTAAGTAATGTTTTTATTAACATGTTATCATCTTTAGATATATATACATTACAGATTCCATCATTACCGCCACCGATACATAAATAATTATCCTCTGTTTCATCCATTAGGATAATTTCGGTAGTAAAATGACCATCCATACGATTTATAATGCTTTCGACATCTTCCCAACTTGGCAACTCGATATTCTTTTCAAAATCATCAGTTTCTCTATCATCATAAAGTAACAGTTTTGCATACATAAAAAAATCCTCCATTTTGATTTATTGTTGTTTTCGCATCGTGTCACAAAAACAATCCAACTTAAATTTTTTAACCAATTACACCTTGATTATACCATATGTATTCACAAAAAACTATATCTTTTTGAAATTTGAAAAATAACATTCCACAAGATTTTTAATTGTCAGAATCAGCAGGTTTATTGTTCTTTTGGGCTTTAGTTTCAAGAGCTTTGATGCTTTTAAGGTATTCTTCTTCAACCGGAGAAAGATTCTGAACTATGTATTTCTGATATTCCTGCTGTGCTTTTTTGACAGCTTGTGTATGGCTGATCTTTCCTGCACCGGAGAGTAACTGTTCTCCTGTGGATTTGAGTACGCTGTCCAGATGCTCGACATAATCGCTCATATACATAGGACGGTGACGAAGTGCCTGAACCTCGGCAAAATCAAAGTATCCCGATACAATGGCATTGAGTATCCGCAGTTCATCCTCCGAAAGATAGTTTTTGGCTATTACAATATCCTTTTCTGTGGGAAAATCTCCGGAAAAAGCAGTCAATCCCATAAAAGGCTTTTCGGCATCTGCACGCTCATAAATAACCTCTGCGGCAGTATGACCGTGTGCAGCAAAATGAAGCTTGTTCTGTACCATTTTGAAAAAAGCAACAGATTCTGCACTTTTGGGATCATAATCAATGCTCGTTGCATAAAGGTCAAGAACCTGACGATACATTACTTTTTCAGATGAACGAATATCTCTGATACGATCTAAAAGCTCTTTCCAGTAATTACCGCCGCCAAGGTTTTTAAGCCTTTCATCATCCATAGTAAAGCCCTTGATGATGTATTCTTTAAGCCTTTCTGTTGCCCATTTACGGAAATTGGTTGCTATTTTTGACCTGACACGATAGCCGAGAGAAATAATCATATCAAGGTTGTAGTGTGTCAGATTTCTTGTGACAGACCTGTTGCCTTCAATTTGAACTGTTCGGAATTTCCGAACAGTTGATTCTTCATCAAGCTCGCCCTCTTCATAAATATTTTTAATGTGCTCGCTTATATTAGCCTTACTGCTTTGAAAAAGATCTATAAGCTGTGCTTGTGTCAGCCACACAGTTTCATCAACAAAACGCACATCAATTTTTGTTTCGCCGTCATCTGTCTGATAGATGACTATTTCGCCCTGATCGTTTTCCGTCTTTTTAATTTCATCATTCATATATAATCACCCGTATCTGATATATCGTATAGCATAATGTTATTACAATTATAACATCCACAACCACAAAAAGCCATATATTTTCAAAAATACATTGCACATTCAAAAGGAGTTGATACACCTGAAACCAATAAAAATAATATCCATTCTTATTTCTTTAGCGGTCATAGGCTTTCCTGTTATGCCTGTAAATGCTGCCGAAGATACGCTGATAAAAAAAGCGACTTTTACGGCAAATGAGCTTGATTTCCATTATGATTTCCCGGAGGAGATCGAGGAAAACGGGCAGAAATATTCAAGGGGCTTTGTAAGCTATATGGTGCTTGATGAAACTCACGAAACAAAGACCGTACACGAAACGGATGCAGAAACAATAAAAGACCTGTACATCAAAAAGTATGATATTTCAAAGCCTGAAACTCTTTCCGGTATTCCAAAAGAAAAGATCATAACCGTTGACGGTAAAGAATACACTTTGCAGCTTGAGGATATCAAGTACGAGACAGTCCCGATCCTGCACCGCACAGCAGATGTCAGCACAACAATAAAGCTGACCGATGATGAAAAGCTACTACATTATGCTGAAACGAAATCTTCTCTACACCGCCGTCACCCGTGCCAAAAGCAAGGTGATAATCGTCGGTCAGGGACAGGCTGTTTATATGGCTGTCAGCAAGACCGAGACGGATATGAGAAACACTCAGCTTGGGAGGAGAATATAACAAAGACCGCAGAGGAAGGATCATTCTTTCCTCTGCTTTTTCTACAATATCATACTACAATCAATTTATTCAGAAAAAGTTCTTGGCAAATTACCATAATAGTGATAGAATAATAAAAAGTGATTTACCATTTAGGTAAATCTGTTAAGACTATATAACGGAGGTTTTAGGTATGGATAAAAAATCAGAAATACCGGTAAAACAGCGGCTGAAATTGTGTATAATCAGGCTGACCACACCAAGGAAAATATGGGCTTGACCACATGGAAAAATGCTCCCGATGGTCGTATTCTCAAATCCGACACTCCGATTTCCAAAAACTATTTGGACGAAAAACAGATTCGTCAATTGGAACGTGCTGTTGCAGGGTATTTTGATTATATAGAGGATTTGATTGAACGTGAAAACGTCTTTACCATGGAAGAATTTTCAAAAAGCGTGAACGAGTTCCTTGAGTTCCGCAGATACGATATTCTGAAAGATAATGGGCGTATTTCCCATAAACAGGCAGTGGAGAAAGCATATCAGGAATATGACATCTTCAATAAAACGCAACCAATCGAGTCTGATTTTGATAAGGTAGTAAAAGGATTGGCAAAGACTGATAAATAGGATGTTTTTTGATACGATGTTAGCGGAAACAGAATCTGCACAAGTTCATTCTGAAAGTTACAGCAAAAAAAATAAAATCAATTGTACAAGATTGGATGAGTCCGGCTTTGGTAGGCTTGTTCAAGAAGAAAAAACAATTTCTTTTCGGGATTGTGTAATTTTGATATAATTTGAGATGATAATTTTTATTTTATGAATAAGGCAAATCGGAATTTATTGTCCTATAACATAACGCAACTATATAGTAGCTCGATAGTCGGGGGATGCAACCAGAGTTTTCGTGCGATGTCATTACGGCAGAAGAATTATTCTCAAATTATGCATAAAATGGGGGATGCAACCCATAGTTTACATATAGAAACTCAGAGGTGGTGTACTTTCGGACTGCAAATTCGTATCATTGATATGAACAAGAAGTTCAGATTGGAGGATTCACTATGACATTAGGTGATAAAATATCAAAACTACGAAAAGATAATAATTATACGCAGGAGCAGCTTGCAGGTATTCTGGGAGTATCCAGACAGTCTGTCAGCAAATGGGAAGGCAATCTTGCCTACCCTGAAACAGATAAGCTGATACGCATGAGCGAGATGTTTCAATGTTCCTTAGACTATCTACTTAAAGACGACGAAGAAATGGCCAGTGAGCAGCAGACTGACTTGGGACTTCCATTCTTTAGAAAGCGTTTGCAGGAGAGAAAGAGCGAAAAGACCGTGATGGGTATGCCTTTGTGGCACATTGCCCGAAACGCCAAAGGTTTTGTCGCCGTGGGACTGAACGCTCGTGGTGTGATTGCCATCGGTCTGAAAGCACAAGGTGTTGTATCCCTTGGAATGTTATCCATCGGAGTGTTTTCCTTTGGTATGCTTTCTATCGGACTGCTTGCCATTGGGTTGTTTGCGCTGGGTGTTCTCTCAGCAGGCTGCTTCGCCCTCGGAATCCTGTCGGCGGGAGCGATTAGTTTTGGCGTTATTTCCATTGGGGCAATCGCTACCGGTGAATTTTCCGTTGGAGCGTTAGCGATTGGGAAATACTTCGCTCTCGGTGATAACGCCAGAGCGATGGTAGCCATAGGCGATACGGAAGCTGCCGGAAGCGTTTTTCAGAAAATAGGAGAGCTTTCCGCACAGGACATTGCTGACGTAAAGCAATCGCTTGATACAGTTGTTCCAGCCTATTTTTCGTGGGCGAAAGAACTAATCAAACTGTTCTTATAAGCCAAGCTAATGTAAATGGAGGAACAAACTATGTGGAGAAACAAAGAAAAAAGGAATCAGTTATTTATATTATTGTTCTTTACCTTTGTGCTAATATTGCTCACATTTTCTTTTAAGCTAATTTTTATGATAAATGCAACTGGAATACGAATGACCGTAAATTGCTTTCTCTATCTGCTTCTTGGCTTTGTGGCATTCCTGTTTATTAAATTATCCAAACTTAAATCGGATTATGGATTTAAGAACAGAAAGGCTTATTTAATCGGTATATTACTTGCTATAGGGCTTGAACTGATAATCGGCGTGTTCCCTGCATTAATGGGGTTTTCTTTAATCGGAGAACATCGTGATTTTGCATTGTGGTATTTAATCGGTAAATTTTTCTATTATGTTTTAATTATAGGACCGGTTGAGGAACTAATATTTCGAGTATATATTCAAGATACAATCATTGAATTGTTGCCGAGAAATAAATGGCTCGGTGTGGTATTAGCTTCAATGCTGTTTGGCTTTTGGCATATTATCAACGGGAATTTGATACAAGTTTTATTTGCGACGCTGCTTGGATTAGCATTCGGTTTTGCAAAATACAACATTAAGAATTGCAAATATGTCGGAGTTGCAGTATCTCACGGTTTATACGATTTTCTAAATGTTGTAACTACAATACTTGTTGTTAAATAGAGAAATTGTACCTTGGAAGAAATTCGGGGATTATCTATAGATTCGTTGCAAAAGAAGTCAGTGCAACAAATCTTCAGTTTGTAATGATGAAAGAGAAATGGAGAAAGCATAAATGGACTACACAAAACTAAGCAAGGAAATTTCCTATGCTCTGCGACACGCTCCGTGGGAATATGAACTGGAGCTTGATGAAGAAGGCTTTGTGCCTGTAGAACAACTGATTCATGCTCTTAATGAAAGCGGAGAGTACAAGGAAACAATAACGAAAGACGATATCCTTCATATCATAGAAACATCTGAGAAGAAACGGCATGAATTGAAAGGCAGTAGAATCCGCGCTTTGTATGGGCACACCGTACCCTCACACATCAGAAAAGAGCCCGTTGTGCCGCCTGATATTCTGTATCACGGAACTTCTCACAAGGCTTATGAGATTATCAAGAATGGCGGCCTGAAGCCGATGAGCAGGCAGTATGTACATCTTTCTACTGATACAGATACTGCTGTTCGTGTCGGAAAACGGAGAGATAAAAAGCCTGTGATACTCATGGTGGATGCAAAAAGAGCCTATGCAGACGGAGTGATATTTTACGGAAGCGGCTATGAAAAAGTTATTCTTGCCGATCATGTTCCTGCTGAATATCTGAATATCTATCTATAATAAAAATTGATTCTATTGAATTGAGATTAGGGATAGAAACTAAATTCCCTTATTAATAATACTCTATTTTTCGCTAAGAATGGACGGCAGGATTGCAATGCTTGAAGAACATACTAAATCACAGGCAAATCCCCATTGGAAGGACAGAATCCGTGCAACGATATACGAACACAAAGACCAATACATTCAGACAGGCAACAGCAGATATAGTCTTAACTATATGAGTGCATAGAAATCAGACCTTCCACCGTGGTAATCATGGTGGGAGGTTTATTTTATTATAATTAGTAATCGTTAAAAATAGGAACCAGTTCCTATTTCTCAAAAAGGGGAACCAGTTCCCCTTTTTGAGAGTAACCGGATTATGAAGCATTTACCTTTTCTCAGCCTGTGAATAATTGGTTTTGATGTTGTTATGCTTATGGGGGAGAGAGACAGGAGCGCTGCTTCGGAACATATCCTTGTGTCCTTTATTCATCCTGACACACTGCATACAATAAACCGCACGACCTAAATTCAGGCAGTCTGCGCATGAGTTTTTCAGTTCAATCAAACTTCACCCCCAGTCGAAAAACGATGACCTATGTCATCATTTTAGACTTTGATTTATAAAATCCCAACAAAAAAAGACCGCTTTCATTTGTGAAAACAGCCTATGAAAGAAAAATATTATTGACATAATCCAAAATGTGGTGTATCATTGAAATGTTAAGTCAATATAGTATCGAAGCCGGTTTGTTACTAGCAATAACGCCCCGGCTAAACATCAATCATGAGCTACCAACTCACGAATGACATTTGATACAATATGTAAGGTCTATTATACCTTGCGTTGCAATAATAGTCAAGAGTTGATTCATGTTTTGATGTGAATTCGACTATTTTTTTGACCTGACACTTATTGTGTCTTGTGAAAGAGCGCAATATTATTGTACCTTGAAAACGGAATATAGCCCGTATGGATTAGTAGGACAACAGCGTTGCTACTTATGTCTGCTGTACTGATAGCAATAGCCTTGCCTGATGCGAGGATAAGAACAGTGTCGGTTTGAAAGTGATAGTTCTGCATCACACGCGGAAATATACACAGACGGTAGATAGGCTGCCAAAAATCCATACAAGTCGTAGAGTACAACTATATTATTTGAATACAATGAGTAAAATGTTGACTTACCAACGATTTTCAAAGTATTTCTAAGGCTGTCCCTCTGTGTGCTCAGGGGGATTGCCTTTAAATAATACAATAAACTTTTATGATATTATTTAAGGGCAACAAGCCCTAATCTGATCCATTTTTATTGGACCTGCGGATGACAGGACTTGAACCTGCACGGATCGCTCCGCAAGAACCTAAATCTTGTGCGTCTGCCAATTTCGCCACATTCGCATATTTAAAAAGTGTGGGCAGCGTACAAAAAAGATATTTTTCATCAACCCATGTCGGACTCGAACTCCTTCAAATAATCAAGCAATAAAGAATAATTTTGTCCTCTCCATTGTAGCAGAGGGCATACCGTCTGTCAACGATTTTTCCAAAACGGCAAAGCTCAGTCATACCTGACCGGTTACGGTTTCTTGTATGATTGGGCTTTGCCGTTTTGTTTTATATGTCTGCGTCTATGATCGTGCCTTCTTTGAAGTATATCTGAAGCTTTTCTTTCGATACTACCTTGATGTAATGTATGAGCTGTCGGGTTACCAGATCGTCATACTGGACGGGGTGGTTTTTGAGTCCATCGATAATGGCAGCCATTTCTTCAAGCTGTTCCGGTGTTTTTTCAAGCTTCGACTTCTGCCTTTCCATTTCGGACAGTTCATCTTCGATGGCATGTATTTCTGTCATCAAGCTTTCAAACTGTTCATCAAATTCCCCTGTGTCAGCCTGCTCGATGTCTATACTCGTCAGATCGTCAAACTTCCTTTGCAATTCCCTCAGCCGTTCCTGTTTGGCGAGGATACTGCTTGTGTCCTGCTGTGCCTGATACATTTCGATGTGCTGTAATATTCTGTCTGTTGATGCACCTTCGCTTTGAGCTTTTTGGGTGATTGCTTCGGCTATTGCTCCGTGCAGTACCGTTTCCTCAATGCTTGGTGAGCATTTGCAGTATTTTTTACCATAGTCCAGTCTGCTTACACATCGCCACATGATTTTTCGGTTGCCCCTGATGTTCCAAGTCACCCGTCTGTAGGGCTTTCCGCATTCTCCGCAGTAGAGCAGTTCGCTGAGTGCATACTTGCCGGAGTATTTGCCAAGCTCTGTTTTTGTTCCGACTTCTTTTGTCTTTCGCTTTGATGACCTTCGTGCCATTTCAGCCTGCACTCTGTCGAATATACTCCGTTCTATGATCGCCGGATGACTGTTTTCAACATAGTACATAGGAAGTTCTCCATTGTTTTTCTTCGCTTTTTTACTGATACAATCCACAATGAATGTTTTTTGCAGGAGTGCGTCGCCTTTGTATTTCTCGTTGGTGAGTATTGATTTTATTACTCCGCCTGTCCATTGGGTTGTTTTTCTCGGTGTCAGGATCCCGTCCTCAGTCAATCCATTAGCGATCATCTTCAAGGTTTTTCCTATCAGATATTCGTTGTATATCCTTCTGACTACCTCCGCTTCTTCGGGTACGATCTCCGGCTTGCCGTCCGTGCCTCTTTTGTATCCTAGGAATGAAGAATAGCTGAAGCTCACCTTTCCGCTTTTCAGGCTGTGTCGTATTCCCATTTTAACATTCATGCTGATGGATTCGCTTTCAGCCTGTGACAGACCGCCGAAGAGAGATATCAGCAATTCGCTCGACACCTGCATGGTGTTGATGCCCTCTTTTTCAAAGATGATCGGGATTCCTTTCTGTTTCAGTTCACGGACGTACATCAGGCAGTCAAGGTTATTCCTTGAGAAGCGTGATACCGATTTAGTTATGATGATGTCGATCTTTCCTCTGCGACATTCTTCGATCATTTTCATAAAGCCGGGGCGTTTTTTAGCAATCGTACCCGTTATGCCTTCATCAGCGAAGATGCCTGCCATCTGCCAATTAGGTTTCATCATTATCATGTCGGTATACATCTGCTTTTGTGTTTCAAAGCTGTGTTCCTGTTCCTCTCTGTCGGTCGAAACTCTGCAATAGGCTGCTACCCTCTTAGGTCTTAAATCGGGGCTATTAACGCCTGCAAAGGCTTGCTTTGCCGGTATGACCGTCACCTTACGCTGAACTGCTGCGCTTTCCATCTGATTCACCCTTTCTGATTATATTTCCGTTTTTCAGTACAAGGCTGACCTCGCCATCTATATTCATCCGTATCGCTGATACGGTCTTTTCAAATAGGTCTATATAAAAATCTGAAAGCAGACTTGATCTCTCAAATTCTGCTTTCAGTCGTTGTGTGATATGTGTTTTGCTTTTTATCTGTTCATATTTCTTCTCAGCACATTCCAATATTCTGTTTTGTATTTCTGATTCATCTATATCCGCTTGCTCTGTCATTCTGTCGATTTCGTTTTCCATAAGCCTTATTTCAGCGGATAATTCCTGTTTATCCTCATCCTGATCTGCTATGGACGGATCATTGATGCACCTATTCATCAGGGATGTAATTGCCGATTTCAGTTCCTCTATCGTCATATTTATCCTTGTTCTGCAATCCGTGTTATCGCAAAGCCATTGCTCAACACATTTTGATCTTCTGTCCACTTTATGTATCATTGTGCCGCCGCAGTAGGCACATTTTACTGTGTAGATTATCAGCTTGTTTTTGGCATTTACGATGCAGTTCTCGTTTGTTCTTCTCTCTGCCTTAATGCTGTTTGCTTGTATAAATATTTGATTATTTATGATCATCGGGTATTTATCGTCACCCGTATAGCGCTTATCCTCAAGTATCCTTTTGATTCTGTTCTTATTCCATGCACTCATTCCAGGCAGATATTCAACCTGCTGTTCAGTAAGCAGTTCTGCTAACTCTTTCAGATTATTGCCGGCAATATAATCTTGGAAGATTTGTCGAAGTATTTCTGATTCATAACTGCTGATCTGTATCTTGCCCTTTTGCATTTCATATCCGAATGGGATTTTACGGTTTTTCATTCTGCTCACCTCGTTTGTTCGGGAATTGTTTCTGTCAGCTTAATGCCACCGATAAGCTCAAAGCACAGGCTTGTACTTGTCGGCACGGTTATCTGCTTAACAATCCTACCGAATAATTCCTCATCGAAGTCTGTCAAAGGCTCTTTGATTCCTTGTATTATTTCTTCAAGCTGCCGCAGTCCCGAAAGGCATCTGTCCTCGTTCTGCTGCAAAAGTTTTCTTCTTTCTGATCGCAAACTGCTGATCTGAGTGTTGAGCCTGCCGCTTTTTTCGGTATATTCTGCTGCTCTCATTATACCCTTGCTGTTTAACCTTGCGAGTACAAGATTCCTGTTTGTCAGTTCTGCTATCGACCTGTCGATCTCTCTTATCTTTTCGGCAGTACCGCTTACTTTGGAGTAAAGTCGTTCCATTTGCTCAATGGTATCAGAGATGATCGGCTTAATGTAAATTATAAGTTTGTTAACCATATCAATAAAAGCGTTATATATTGTTTTTTCCGGAATGGATTTAACATCACAGTTATTTTTATCATAATCGTGATTAGAACATACCCAGTAAACCTTATTTCTAATAACCTTTCTTCTGAACCAGTAACCACATTTACATTTAACTTTTATTTGAAGCGGATATTTCTTAGCTTCTGATCCAACATTACTGCTTTCTGATCTCAGCCTCTCCTGTGCAGCATAGAAATCTTCTTTTGATATTATTGCAGGATTTGTTTCTTCGACATAATATTGAGGTTTTTCACCTCTGTTCCTTATTGTACGGAAAGGCAGAGTTTCTGTGTTATACCTTTTTTGGAACAATGCATCACCACAATATCTGACATTTCGGAGTATGTAATTCACAGTTTTCACTGACCATGAATCTGTACCGTAAGCCTTTAGGATTTTTTTATTGGTCAGGATGTCAGCGATATCTTTTTTGCCCACACCTGACAGATAGCTTTCAAATATCCACCTGACTATTTCTGCTTCTTCCTCATTAATAACAAATTCACTATTAACTTGCCTGTATCCGAAAGGTGCGATCCCTTGTACATAAGTTCCTTCTTTCATGCGCCTCTCTATGCTCCACCTCATATTCTTCGATATTGAGATAGATTCCTCCTGCGCCTGTGCGCCAGACAGAGCGAGGAGCAATTCGCTCGACATGAATGCTGTGTCTATGTTCTCTTTCTCGAACAGTATGCTTACACCGTTCTCACGAAGGATTCTTGCATACATCAGAGCGTCTGCCGTATTTCGGGCAAAGCGTGACAGGGATTTTGTCAGCACTCTGTCTATCCTGCCTTTTCTGCAGTCGGCAACCATGCGGTTGAATTCATCTCTTTTTGCCGTCTTTGTGCCTGTCAGACCTTCGTCTGCATAGATGTCAACAAGTTCCATCTGATCATTGCTGCGGATAAACTTGGTGTAATACTGCACCTGTGCGGCGAAGGAGTGGAGCTGGTCGTCCGAGCTGCTCGATACCCTGCAGTATGCCGCAACTCTGATCTTCTTCTGAGCGACTGACGGCTCAATGGTAATTACTGTGCCTGCCATTTTTTGTACTCCTTTCGTTTTTTTCAGCCGATTCGGGCTCAACAGCATAATATCACCTTAGTTCGAATCCATCCAGACCAAACGGCAAAATTTAATAGTTAAGACATATTTATTTTGAGATTTGCATTGTAGTCCTCTGCAGCAATTTTAACAATGCCGACATACTCCTTTTGCGTAAGCATTCCTATATCTCGCAGCAGCCGCAAAATGCAGATCTCATGGTAAAAAGCATTGTTTCTTATTTCTTTTTCTGTTGTCATATTACTTCCTCGCTTTCATCTATTATTGGCGGCAGCAGAAAACCTGCCGCCGCCTTATTTACCTATGGACAAGGCCGCAGAATGCAGTCTGTCCGCTGTCAATCGTTTTGTATTTTGCCGCCATTTATCCTCGATGTCCTGCGGCAAGGAACACACCGGACGGTCATGGCTTTGACCTCATTGGAATCCCACCACTCCGAGGATCTCTCGAAGCCGCCCCCATTGCTTGAGTCTGTGGCTGGACGGAAGTATCATTATCCCCTCTGCCTGTCATCGCCGTCTTTGCAGTACCCTGCAAAGTCCAAGTCCTGAAGGTCTCAGACAATTCTAAAACAAAAGCCGTTTTTATAGATTTGCCAAAATTGTCTTACTGCGTCCGCTTGTGTGGCTTGCCCGACCCGGGCAGCAGAAGGAATGTATCCGATGTGCTGATTATTCGGTTGTCAAAGAGCAATAAGATCATTTTTTCTGATCCTGCCCTTACATGACAAAAACCGGGGCTTTTTATGCGTATTTTTTCAGAAATTTTTGACATTTTTCAATTTTCTTTATTTTAGTCAAAAAGAAACGCCTATACACAATCATTTTTAGCAATTGTGTATAGGCTGTTAAAGAGGCACCCCACCGCGTCATATTGAACACGGTGGGGTATCGGGATTATTCTTTTTTTACTTGATCATTCTTAAAGATTGAGCACTCTTTCGGTACACAAACAGATCGTTGACCGTTATTTGGTGTCATAGTATGTGATGTCATTACCGCTTGCGTCTTTTATGGACAGGAGCTTGCCCCATGCGTGACCTGTGAAAGGGGAATCCGTCAATCGCTGACATATCATTTATCTCTGTCATTTAATGTTTAAATACACACAGGTTTTTTTTTTTTTTAAAAATATCATAACAATCGACTAAAAGATTCTCGTCAAAGTATTGATAACATTCCTTTCGGTACGAAGTTGATCTGCCGGACTTGAACATATCAAAATATAAATAGGTTATAAGTCTGTGTTTATCATCAAAAAGGCATTGGCTCGCTTTAGTGATACCTTCGCTTTGCTGAAATGTTATTCCATATTCTCTATCCTGTTCATAGATCAAAAATTCATGAGTGTCAAAATCATCATAATAATCAACAATCAGCAACTTTTCACTTTCGTCAAACCCATATCTGAAATAGGGACTCTTAGCAGGCTCTTTTTTTACTTTTCTACCTCGGGTGTAATTACCTATAACACTATCCATCACCAGAGTCGGGCAATAAAATCCCCTGTGAAACACTTCTCCGCGTGTGGCATATTGCCAATAAACACAATTCTTCAAATTACTTTCGTAATGATCTTTAAAAGAATATATATATGGCTTTACAAAGGCTTCAATCTGTTGAATATCCGAGCGAATTTCACTTTTATCCATATCATACCTCAAAACGGCGCATTTGCATTCATAATGTTTAATGCCCTTTTTATTAATTTCAAAGCAGCTATAACATTGTTTTTTTGTAGACCTATATCTCCTTTTCCGGATTTATAGGCGGTTTCAATAAGGTGATTTACCCAATCATAATACTTTTTAGTATGTAATCTTCTATGCAAACCATATTTTAATGCAATTAGATTTACACTATCATTTATATTTATATGAAGATTATATAGAATTGTTTGAGCTAGTTTTGCCCCTTGGGCTTTTTTTGCAACAATATGATGTATTTCTACTTTACTTTTATAATTGGTTTTTCCTTTTGCTCGTGAAAAACTATCTGCAATACTTTTCCAAATGGATTGGGCTGCCGAAGAAAGTGCATCAGCAGCATTGCTGATAGCGCCACCTAAAGCAGTTAGTCCGCCAACAATAATACATCCTATTGTTTTACTAATAGCATCATAATTAAATATAATAACTGAAGTTATTAATAAACCAGTTGCAATTAATACTAAATTGGGTATATGTATCGGTAATGCTATATTACCATTATAATCAATTCTATTCACAAAATTATTGTCAGCATAAGCGAATAGATTCAAGCCAATAAAACTATCACTTGTAGTATAAGCTAATGCATCCGCATTAATAAACCTCCCCGTAGTCGGATCATAATACCTACTCTGGAGATAATACAGACCCGAATCTCTGTCATAATAGTATCCACGATAGCGGAACGGGTTAGCTATGGCGAAGCTTGTTGCACCGGTTATTGGATCGCCGTTTGCATCCTTAACGGAAAGAAGCTTGCCCCATGCGTCGTATTCGTATGTTGCAAAAAGCGCACCTGTGGAATCATACAGTGCAACTACATCGACCCGCCAGTTGTGGGCGTAGTAGTAGGTTTGTTCGGCGGAATTGGTTGACGGTTTGTAGATTGCGGCAAGGACATTTCCTGTGCTGTCATATACATAATGTATCTTCTTTGCACCACGTGTTTCGTACAGAAGCTGACCGCCTACATATTCATAGGTATGGAGAGTGCTGTTCAGCAGCTTTGTCGTTCTCAGACCGTCTGCACCGTAGGTGTAGGACAGGGTCTTGTTGCCGTTGACCAGAGTTGCTAACTGTCTGCCGTTTTTCCATGTCATAGTCATTCCGTCACGATAGGTAAGAGGATTGCCGATGGCATCATAGGTCATGTATGTATTGTCATAGATTATCAGTCGGGAGCATCACTACGTCCTCACATTTGACCAGTTGATATAATGCCCGCCGCTGGCATCCCCGATCGAGAGCAGCTTGCCCCAAACTCCCCCCTTTGTCGCCTTACGTCGACATTCCCCCCGCAAGCGGGGGAAATGTCAGCGCCCGCAGGGCGATGACAAAGGGGGCTTTTCGGGCAGTTGTAGGGTATTAAGTTGGCTGGAAATATAAAAAAATCGGCTTTAAACATTTAATAAGGTATTAAGCACTACCCTGATCATTACAAACAGATTGCAGAAACTAATAATTGAGTGATAACAAAAGAAAATTAATCGGAATAATTGCTCCGCCACATAAAAACATTGCTTTCAAAGTTTTTCTTGTTTTAATATAGTACTTCCTTAAAATTATGATTAACTCAATTATTAGTATAACAAAAACAATATACGAAAGAAATTGTACATGATCTAACGAATGAATAAGTGCTGCTCTGTCAAGATAAATCTTTTCCCCGAATTCAACAGTTTTTAATTCATTTGCTTTTCTTGAAATTATAATTCCGGTTGTTACAGATAAGAGAAGATTTGTGACAAATATCTTTACTGTCAGAAATATTTCCTTTTTATTAATATTTTTTTCATCATTATTATACTTGATATGTACCACTAAACAAACAACATACCATAAATCCGCAGCGACAATCAGAAGTATCAATAAGCTATAATGCTGGTTTTTGTAAAATAATACAGCATTTTCAGCCGTTCTTATTGAAGTGAATATTGGATCTACGTGACCAAATGAAATCCAGATAGTCAGGATTTTAAAGCAGATAAGATTAAATAATATGATAAAGTAAATAACATTGAAGACTATTAGTTGGTCACCTATTTTTTTAGACATTTTGCACCTCCTCCGAAATACTGTCTTTTAAAACAGAAGTATCAAATGATTTATTTGCTTTCAGGCATAATTCGGCTTTAAGAATTGCCGGAAGATCAACATAAATAGGAAGCAAATAATAGGGTAGTGACGTAGATGATATTGTAATCAATAAAGAACAGTCAAAGTATACTGTATATTTTGCTCCCCACGAAAATGCATGGGAAAATTCCGAGCCATACACAAGCATATATACGGAGAAATGCTCGACCTCTGCCGAAGCAACAT
>ONAX01000038.1 GCA_900315875.1 uncultured Eubacteriales bacterium
GTCCCGAAAATGATACGCACATTGAGCCGTGAACAAACACTTCAATCTCAAGCTCCTTCGGAGCCTTTTCACGCAGACCGGCTATATCTTCAAGAGAAAGCTCCCGCGCAAGTACCACTCGTGAAGCACCCATATTATAAAGAACCTCTGCGGTTTTGTAGTTCACTATACCCGACTGGGTGGAAACATGACGTTCAACCTTCGGAGCATATCTTGCAGCAAGCTCCATTACACCGAGGTCGGCAATGATAAAGGCATCTGCACCGCAGTCCTGCACTGTGCGCAGGTAATCAGGCAGAAGGTCTATTTCCTTATCTCTGGGAAGTGTATTACATGTCACATATACCTTTACTCCCTTTTCATGTGCAGCAGAAACAGCAGCTGTAAGCTGCTCGGGTGTGAAATTCTTGGATGCGCTGCGCATTCCGAACTGCTCACCGGCAAGATACACAGCATCCGCACCGAATTTAAGAGCACTTTCAAAGCTTTCCGGTTCGCCTGCAGGGGATAAAAGCTCGATTTTCTTCATAATGACCATCTCCCGATTTAATCTTACATATATTTTATCACATCTGACGAATATATACAAGTAATATTTACCACTGCTTTCCCTGAAACAATTTGCGAATATCTGTTTCTAGCCGTCAAATTTTAAATTGATTACATGCTTTATGCTATAGTCAATTCATAAAATGTTGCACTGAAAAAATAATTATGTTATACTGACCACGGAGGGATTGATATGATTTCTAACATTTGCGAAAAATGTACCTACTATGTGTACAATGAGGAGCTTGAAGAATACGAATGCCTTGTTACACTTGATGAGGATGAATACGCGGCTATGCTAAGTGAACACAGCCGCGGCTGCAAATATTTCCGTGAGAATGACGAATACGGCATCGTAAAAAAACAAGCGTAAAAATACATTTATTCAAGTAAATAATGATGTAAAAAAACCTGCCACAGATGTGACAGGTTTTTCATTATATATCACAAGAAATTGTTTAAGGCATGTGACGAAATATAAACTTATATTTTATTTAACTATAACGATAATGCTATTATGTATTATTTAGGTTTTCAGCATTCATTCAGAAAAACCCCTGTTACATAATTTGAATACTTATGCAAAAAATCCCGACACACATGCGTCAGGACTTTCGCTTCTGGGGGAGGGCGGATTCGAACCACCGAAGCCGAAGCAACAGATTTACAGTCTGCCCCATTTGACCGCTCTGGAACTCCCCCAAATATAAAGCCTGATAATAAATCAGGCTTGTTTTTATGGAGCTGGTGGACAGACTTGAACTCCCGACCTGCTGATTACAAATCAGCTGCTCTACCAACTGAGCTACACCAGCGTTTCCGCTTTCCGTCATTTCCGACGGCTTTATTATAATAACACACCCGGGAGTATTTGTCAACACTTTTTTATTATTTTTTTAAAGATTTTTTTATCAGACAAAAAAATGATTATTTTCCCTGAAATAATCGCATTGTAATTAATTATGACAATGCTTTCATCTGCTGTTCACTATTCTGACATACCTTCTCAGCGGATAATCGCCGTCATGTGCTTCGCCGCAGAATGCCTCCGACATCTCCCCCGCTTTCAGTATTCTGACAAGTCCTGCCCGGCAAAAAGTATCAGTCAGCACAGCCCGTTTGTCGGAGCTACAGATCAGTCCGACGGTCTGCAGAAAGCTTTTACTGCGTCGGAGCACCGGAATAATCTTTTCGTGCGGCAATGGTTTAACGAGTACACTCGAAAACATATCCGAAAGCTCAAGATTGCTGTCGGATTTCGGAACCAGTGCACAGAGCGACGAAGTAAACTTTTCAGGCTGTTTTCCGGTCATAAGTGCTTCAAGCTTTGCGGAATATTCACGAAGTGATATTTCTGCCTTCGCATCAATAGTCGGCGGAACATGTTTTTCGGCAGCAGACTGCAGATACGGAAAGAATTCATTGCAAAACGCATTGACATTATCAAAGTTGTCTGTATCGATATAGATAACCTGACACGAAGAACAAAGCAGTCCCTTTGTGGTTACAATATGATCTGCAAGAGCCTGAAGCTCAGATTCCTTGTCCTCATAGCCGGAGATATACGCAAAGCTGAGCTTATGTCCCCATTCAATCAGTTTTACTCCGATTGGTGCAAGTTTTCTGACGGCAGCGCATGCCGCTTCACCGCCCCACAGGACTATTCCGTCGCAAAGCTGCGCCATCTTCTGCATAGCAGCAATATCTGACGACGGTGTATCGAATACATAGATGAAATCAGAAAGGAGCGGTTCAATTGCAATAAGCTCCGCAATTATCCTCACACTGAGATCATTGTCAGCCTGCGGCAGCTTCAGGATATTTATATTTCCTGTAAGCAGTCCCTCAGCAAGACTGAATGCCGGCAGACCGTCCACATTTCCGGCAGAAATATGAAGCAGGACACCGAGAGGATGCGCGGATACGGAAAATGATTTCATTCCAAGCGGAGGAGTTGTTTCATATGAGCTGAAAAAATCTTTTCCAAGCTCTGTTTTGAGCTTATACTCTATACTTTCTCTTGAAAGAAGCTTTATGGCGATATTTTTGTAATGTTCTGCGCCATCTATCGGCAGAGATGAAATCAGCTCGTCAAATTCTCCCTTTTTTACCTTATCGCACAGCTTGTCTACCGCATTAATAACTGTTTCAGGAGACAGAGATTTTTCTGCAAGCGTTTCGTTTATCTCATCCTCAAGATATGAAAGAATCCGGTCCTGCTCCTTTGTATCGTAAAGCTTACCCTTTGCTATAATCACAGCTGCGCCTCCTTCAGAATTTCTGCTGCACCCGCAGCACAGGTTTTTATATCTCTCATTCCGATTCGTCCGAGAATTTCAAGTGTTGGAGAGGTCAGACCGCAGCCGCACTCGCTACCGTCACGGAGAATGCCGATATCATCCGTCATAACTGAAAGAATCGGCGATGCTGTTACCATGGGTGTCAGTAAATTCACGAGTCCCTCGCTGCCAAGGGGCAGCGGCTGCATTGTTTCCGGATCACGGATTATAACCCGGCTGTATGCAGGAACATGAAAGCGGTGATTTTTGCAGTCGCAGTACAGAACGGGATGTTCCACCGCACCGAAAAATTCAACTATATTATCATCAGTTACACCCAGCACTCTTTGTGCAAGCTCATAGAAAACTGTTTTATCAACCTGCTCGGCATAAAACTGCTTCCAGCCGCCGCCAAGCATAATTTTTGATCCTTTTGGCAGAGTAACCCTTATCCCCTTTTCGTCCATCAGCTTCATCAGAAAATATGTATAGGACGGAAATCCCATGAAACGGACCGGAAATCTGCTTTTGCTGCGGCGCACAACTGCACGCATAACGCCTTCAAGATCAGGACTGTATTTTCCGTTTTTGTATATAAGCGCAAAAGTCCTGCTCAGGGCAGGAGTAAACATGGTAGCACCCAGGGCGGTTTTTGTAACGGCCGTTTTGTTGCTTTTATGCGGCTTATAGCCAAATACTATGTAGTGACAGGGAACAATGGAAACAAGACGGCGCAGCTTTGATACCCTCAGAACCATTTTTAGTCCCGCCCAGAGATCACTCACTGTGAAGCCGATTTCACTGCTGTGGCCGCTTGTACCGCTGGACGTTGCGCGTACTGCCATGCGGCTTTCGGGCATTGAACACAGCTTATGCTTTTTGAATACAAGGGTCGGCAGAAACGGCAATTTTGTAAGAGCTTCCTCGTCAGTCAGATCATCCGGAGAAAAGCCCATGCCATCCAGTATCCTGCGGTACTCCGGGCAGCCTTTATACTGAAAGCGGCAGTTTTCCTGCATTGCCTTTATAAACAGCTCCTGTGTGCCCTCTGTATCATAAGCATCACGTGTCGAAAATAGCTTGCTTCTGTATTGCAATTTGTTCCCTCCTGTTCCGGTATATTAAGGGGTCGGATACTATTTCTGATTTGTAGTGGGCAGCTCAAATTTTTTCTGTCCGCTGTCCCCCGAATCAGAATCATACAGCACTGTCACCGAATCCTGTGACCAGACGATAACAAAATCATTTTCTGAAACATCATTATTTAAATATCCTAATTTTTTACAGAACAATCATCATTCAAAAACCAGGCTTCGTTTTCAACCGAAAAAAGTTCACAATATTGTCTGATTAATAAACCCTTTTTTATTATTCATATTAACATATCTCCGCATTTTTATCTATAAAATCCAGCAGATCTTTTTTGTCCTTTTCGGGAAGATACTGCACGGCTATACGGCGCTCCGGTCGGGTGTCGGCAAGGTACAGCACTATAAGAAAGACCCATTCGAGGGGCTTCATTATTATATAAACAATATCCGCAGAAAGCTTTGTGCGGATATACTTTGATACGGGATAACCGTACTTATCATAAAAGCTGCGCACGGCACGGTGTATGTTCGGGGTGCGCTCTTCAAGCACCTGCTCGAAGGCATTTGCAATGCACAGTTGGCGGTTCACGGTTATCCTTGCTCCATGTCTTCTGCCGTCACGCTGCGGCTTGACAACAGACCTGTGCCCTCCGGCAGCAACCGTGCAGAGATAGTGCCCTTCATATTCAAGAGGAGGCGGTGACTGCTTGGTCGAAAGCACCCAGTCGCTTGTCTCGGTCCACGCCTTTATGAAAGAATCGTAATCCTGACCGCAGAGCATTAATGCCCCGATAGCAAGAGCCAATAACGGTAAAAACAGCAGAAATGCATAAAGGGGCATTCTCTCCCCCTTTTCAAGGAGCTTTTCAAGTCCGACGAATTTGCTTTTCAGCAGCAAGCCTTCCTTCCGCGCCTGGTTATACTGCTCTATCTTTATCCGTGTTATGTTTGCCGCAAGCAGTATCATATTCAGGCTGAATACTGCAAAAAACGGGATATGCATAGGGTCTTTTTCAACAGTCGAGGTCTGTATCGCCCACATTATAGCAACAATAACGCCAAAGTACATAAATGATATTCCGATAACGAACAGCAAAGGCGGAGTTTTCTTTACGGGCAGGAGCATTATCAGATACCCGACCATCCCGATAAACGCAAAAACAAGGATCGTCAGCATATGCTCGGTTGAAACAGGAGTATGCACCTCGAAGGGAAAGACAGGTTCGTACCAATCGGTGATCGAAATATCATAATAACCGGCATAAAACCAGAAGTCTAAAGTTCCGAAAAATATGGTCGCAATAGACGTCGATATCCACAGCCCCTTTGACCAATGTTTTTTCGGGGGAATTATGAAAAAAATAATGTTTGCCGCTGTCAGTAAAAAGGGACATGCCAGTATAGCAAACATGATGAACAGCATAAAAAAAGCCTCAACTATATTTGCAACGGAAAAATAATCCCAGAGAGAACCAAAAGTTTCACTCATTTATTTCACATCCATTTCTATTTCTGTAGTCGTAGCTTTCTGTCCGTACATCAAGCTGTCTGCCGTTTATCTGCACTGTGTTTACGTCAAGCCATTTTTTTAAAATTATCACAGTGGTATTCCCAGTAAATGTTGCGGTGCTTGCCTGTTGAAAGGGTCATCACCTCTGCTCTCACTGCATGATCGACTGTCACCCCACCGTCACACAGATATCCGCTGACACGATATGTGCCGTCCGGAGAGTCGGCTGAGGTGATAAGCTCCCCCTCTGGCAGATTGTTCATCCCACTAAGACGGCTGAAAAGAAACCAACCCGCAGAAAATATAAAAAGCACACTCACGATAACGCAGACGGTGATCAAAATGATAATACCCTTGGTTTTAATAAGTATCACTCTTTCTCAGCTGTAATATCTTTTAATTCTATAAATATTCTATATACCAATTATCACATATCTTTTTAAAGGTCACTGTCGTATGGATGCACGGATCATATTCATCCCAGACTTCTTCGTTAAAGTAATCATCATCCTTTCCCGAGTTGAAAACTATTGCCATTGGTTCACCTGGAAAGACATATGGATTACGACAGCGGAATTCCATTCTCTTGCTATTCCCCTCGACTTTCCTGAATTTACCGAAAAGCATTACGTTTATTAAGCAAGCATCCCCCGATGATAATGCGCCCGAAAGACCCGGTACATACAAGACACCATTAACATCCCGTGTTTGATTAACGATACTCTCAAAATCCGACTTGTTGCTTTCAAAACAGAAGATATACTATTCCTTTGGCGGGGTTATTAGACCCAATCCGAATTGAATTCCGATCAATACAGCCGCAATTACCACACACACCACTGATGTTTTCTTCTTCTTTTTCCGTGTATCTGTGCTCTTATCATTTTCTGTCATTATATAACCTCATAAACCAACATTTTCACTTTTAACTTTTATAGTATTACACTCCAAAATCATTTCCGGTATTTCAGAATGTCCCCCGGCTGACAGTCAAGGGCTTCGCAAAGTTTTGCAAGGGTAGATATCTTGATAGCCTTTGCCTTGCCGTTTTTCAGCACGGACATATTTGGCAGTGTTATTCCCACACGCTTAGAAAGCTCGGTGACGCTCATTTTGCGCTTGGCAAGCATGACGTCGATATTTATAATGATTTCGCCTTCCATAGCTTCACCTCAGTTTTCTCCGCCCCAATAGCGGTAGCCGTTATCGATGATATATTCGGGAATCTCTATGTCCTTATCCCTCGTATCAGCGGCACGATAGAATACAGCAGGTTCCATAATACCGGAAACATAATAGACCATAAGAAAATCATCGGTTGCAGTGAGTTTCATAACCCGATCGTTTTTATCCTCAGGATTAGTCTCGCTGTAAATATACCCGACGCACTCACCCACCTCGTCGGAAAGGATGCCGCCCTTTATTGAACCGAAGAATACATACTCCCGACCGTTATATTCAAAGCCTGCAAGCTCACCGCCTGTTTCGTCATTATAGGAATAGCTGCGCTGAGTAAAGACTTGTGGATTTTCGGGCAGACTGTAATCGATTCTTTTACATCCCGAAAGAATCAGGACACAGGCAAGAAGTCCGGCAATTACTACTATTCTGCGTTTCATTGTGATCCCCCCTCAAATAGTCAGCTCGTTTTCTTCCTGCAGCTTTGCCGCCTTAAGCACAAGGTGTGAAAGCGCTCCGGAAATCACGGCAAAGGCAATACCAAGAAATGTAAATACCGTTGATGCGAGAACGATTGACGGATGGCTTATTCCTATAAAAAGAAATACAACATTAGTAACGAAAAAGAATATAGTATCTGCTATTGTAATAACAGCAATACGTTTAAGGTCCGTCGCATTGTCACGGCAGAATGAACAGTCACGACCGATTTTGGCACTGATACGCCACATAAATACAAGTACCATATAGCACGGTATTGCCGTCAGCCAAAGAAAAATCACCCACGGATAAAACGCATAACTGAATTCAGGATAGCTCTGTGCAAGGTCATTGCCGAAATACGGCACCACAAATACATAAATCACAATACCAAACAGACCAAAGCATAAAGTAATAAACTTAAGCCACCTCGAAAGCCCTTTTTGTTCCATAGAATTACCTCCATTCATTATGATTTATTGTAACACGATAAATATTAAAAGTCAATAACTTTTTATCGTATTACAATAAATCTAATATACGACAAAACCGCACGGATAAACCGTGCGGCTTTGCCAGAATTGAAAAGAAGTTAATTGAAGATAATTTACAGAACTTCCGCAACCCTTATGATGCGGTCTACGGCTTCTTCAGGAGTCATGTCATCAACACCGATCGAAAGATCATAGTTTTTAGCACTATCCCATTCGTTGCCGGTATAATACTTGAAATACTCACGACGATGACGGTCAATATCGTTTATCGTGCGTCTTGCTTCGGCTGCGGAAATAGAAAACTTCTTCATTACAGTTTCAAGGCATTTTTCGGGCGAAGCCCAGATGAAAACACGAACAATTCTGTGACCGCTGTCCTTAAGGATGTGACCGGCACAGCGGCCGATCATTACCGCATTGCTGAGATCAGCAAGATCCTTTATTACACGAGCCTGAGTATTGAATATCTCCTCGCGGGAAGAAAAGCTCCGGGATTCAGGGGGAATATTCTTTGCGCTGAAATCCCCTAATGCATCGATAATACCCTTTTTTACATTTTCGTCATGCTCAAAAAGCAGACGGATATCGATTCCGCTTTTATCCGAAGCGAGATAGATAAGGTTGCGGTCATAGTAGGCATAGCCTAACTTTTCGGCGACCTGCTTGCCGATGAGTCTTCCGCCGCTGCCGTAGCTTCTTGCGATAGTAATAATGGTATTGGGCATATTAAAGCCTCCCTTACGCTTTGATGTTAATTATATTTTACGCTTATAATTTAAAATAGTCAATATAAAATATAAATTATTTACAAATATTTTAATGATTTCATACAAATTATCCAAATTGTAATAATCTTTTTCCAAAGAAAAAACTGAGCATGAATAATTTGCTCCGCTATGCAGACAATAAGCTTATCATACTGCTTTTCAAAAGGCGTATAAAAAATACATTCGAGGTGTTTTAATTGAAAAAATATCTGATAGGCTTTATTGCGGTTCTGGCGGTAGTAATGTGCTTTGCTGCATGTAAGACAAATACTCAGAGTACAGCGCAGAGCTCCGTTAATACTTCATCAGCCGGTGAAGCCGGAATGAACAATGACAATGGAAAGGTAACGGACAAAAACGGCGTTATAGGCGACAATGATACTTCTGACGAAAAGATGCCGGCTGAGAGCGTTACAAGCCGTGCCGTGGAAGCAGCCGGTGACGCTGCCGAGGGTGCCGGTAATGCAGCAGACAAAGCTGGTGAGGCTGCAGGCAATGTTGCTGACGGTATCGGAGATGCTGCAGAGAATGCAGGTCAGGCTGCAGACGATATTCTTGACGGTGCAGGCGATGCAGCAAGAGATGCAGGTCAGGCAGCAAATGACGTTGCTGACGGTGCTGCAAGCGCAGCTGAAAATATCGGTGACGCAGCACAGGATGCAGCAGATGGTGCAGCAAGTGCAGTAAGATAATATAAAGAGGCTGTCGCAAAGCACATGCGGCAGCCTTTGAATATATGTATTTATCATTAATTGTCCTTATCCGAATAGTAGTCCTCAATAATCCGGCTCAGGTTATCAATATCGAAAAATCCGCTGTAATCCTTTACTCCGTTCTTGCTTTCAGCTTCAAGCAAGATATCGGGAGAAATACCATCGTCGGTATTGTGGTCGGACAGCATAAGGTTTGATGAAATAATGTATGCAAAACCGTCCGCAGTACATTTATCTGCAATTCCGCACGCTCCGCCGCCGGTCGGTTCACCTATAATAACAATCCCGTTATCGTGCAGATAAGCCGTAAGCGCATTTGCTGCAGAGAACGAAGCATTACTCGTAAGAACAGCAAAACGAAGTCCCTTAAAGCTTATATCGTTATCTCTGCTGTCAAATTTACCGTCAAAATTTCTGTCAAACTGATATTTAAGCGAAATATTCTGCGAACCTATTTCATCTCGTACCCGTACCTCTTCGCCGTCTGTAACAAGCTCAAGAACAGCATTTACGGCCTCGAGATCTCCGCCCATATTTGAAGTGAGGTCTAATACAACATTTTTTATCTTTTTATCCACTGCTGCTTTTTTCAGATATTTATAAACGAGGCTGACAGTATCAACTTCATCGGGTAATTTACTATTTCCTTCATAAAATGACTTCCAGGCAGCATAATCAACCGAAAAATCATTAAAGCTTATCACAGCAGTATCACCTACAACGTTATATGGTGATTCAGACATCACCTCAGTCTTAGCCTGTGTACATAGTTCTGCCGTACTGTGCTTATAGTCGTTTCTTTTCAGATTCTTGTATTCATCGGGAGTAAGCTCTCTGATCCTGGCCTGTATCTTATCCATGTAAAGATCATATCCGCCTTCTGTTTCGAGAATATCTCTCATATATACACCGGTATGTCCCCCATCATTCAGACATCTTGCAAACAGCACAGCCACTCCGGACAGATATTCTTCGGGAAGCTCACTGCAAAGAGCCTCTGCCAGCTCCGGATACATTTCTCTAAGAGCTGCATCCAGTCCGTCGCTTTTTATCTTGTCACTAAACTCATGCTCACAGAGAGGAAAACCATAAAGATTTTCAACACAAAAGCACAGCTCACTGTATGAAAATTTTGCCATATCCGCCGGGCGCTTTTCGTCAGCAATCCACGGGATAAATTCCTGACTTCGGTTTCTTGTAGAGGATGTGTCAAGCCATGACATACCGTCAGAATAAAACAGTTTACTGCCGTTATAATAAACGACCTGACCGGCTGTAAAAGGTACCTGACCCTCGGGGCATGCAAACATATCTGAAAGAGTAGCAATCGGAAAATAAACCTTTTCACCGTCATCCTTAATCTGAATTCCGTACTTTGAATAACTGTATTCCTTAGGAGAACATTTATCTGCACTGACAGAAGCAAGCTTCAGAAAAGGTGAACTTGTTACAATTGCAATGCTGTCATCTCCCGATTCAAATTTCGGATTTGCACAGAAAAGGGACATATTATCCGAGCTCAGGGAATTTGTAAATCCATCAAAAACAGCGGATGCCTTTTCGGTTCTGAATTCATATTTATGTGATCCGGTTTGAGTAACATCCATTTTTGCCGCGTAGAAATAGCTATAAAAAGTTTCTATATCTACATACGGAACATAAGGCATATCGGCGTAAAACCTGCATTTCACCTTCTTATTGCTTACATCAGATTTGCCGTATACAGGAATATTTCTGTCTATGTAATATCTGCCGTTTATATCAGTCTTATAGTTTTCCGACAATATCACAGGAAAAGCGGATGCCGTCATAAGAATAACAAAAAGGCAGGAAAAAATAATTATTCTTTTCAATTTCATATATTATCACCTTATTGATAAGCTGATACTATTTTACACACATTTTTTCTCAATGTCAATAAATCCGCATTCTACTTTATTCACATTACATTATTTGTACTGTATATCAATTTTTTCAGTTTTCAATAGGATAGATTGAAAGTGTATCATCATCCGCGCAAAGAGCAAGAAGAATTTCTTTTGCGGATTTATATCCTTTTTCTGTCAGCTGTCTTTCAAGCCAGATTTCGTCAAGTCCCCGTCTTTTAAGGTTATCCCCTATTATCCTGCCGTCCATTATTACTTCTGTTAGAATATGAGAAGGCTTCGTATCAAGCGACATGTCCTCCGGCGTAAGCGGACGTGAGGATGATACAGGCAGTATTGACAGCTTTCCGTTATATTCAAATACAGCAGTCTGTATATCACTCAAATCGAAATAACCTTCCTGACGACACAAAAGCAAAAATTCACTCAGTTCAAGCTTTGCCTTTTTCATATTTTCACGGTACAGCTTTCCGTCATTCATAATAATAGTCGGTGTACCGTTGATATATTTCCTGCTGCGCTGAAAAGAACGGGCAACAATGCTTAGAACAACTGTTACAGCACCGAAGACTATCATCGATATAATCGGCTTCCATACAGGCTTATCAAGGGTTGTTGCAAGTTCTGCAGCAATAGAGCCAATAGTAATTCCGGTTATATAATCAAAAAATTCAAGTTGTGCCACCTGCTTATGCCCTATTACCTTAGCAATAATAAACAGAATGGCCGCAGACAGCAGCGACGCTAAAACGACCTTTATCAGTTCCATATTATCCCTCCGTGTTTATTATGCACAATTTAAATAATAATAATGCCATGCAAGTCCAATAAAAACAATTCAAGGGAAGATTATTATTCAAAAAAGAATGGAATAATGTGCGGTGTTGAAATAAGAGTAAAATTCTGTTATGATATAAGAAAATGCATCTGAAAGGAAATGACTGTATGATAAAAATGTATAAGGCTACACGGGATGACATTGACGCACTAATGGATATGCGTTTAAAAATGCTCCGTGAGGTAAACAAGCTTCCCGAGGAACATGAATTTCCGGAAGAATTTGTCAATTTCACAAAACTTTTTTTCCTGCACGGAAACCAGACAACATGGATTGTTGACGACGGCGGTGCCGTAGGCTGTGCGTCTATCTGCTACTATGAGCTTATGCCGACATTTGACCATCCGTCCGGACGACGTGCACAGATAATGAACGTATATACCCGGCCGGAATACCGTAAAAAGGGCTATGCTTCAACTCTGCTGCGTCTGCTGATAGAGGATGCAAAGGACCGCGGCGTAACGGAGATCAAGCTCGACAGTGCAGAGGGCAAGGGAAAGCTTTACAAACTTGCAGGCTTTAAGGACAGCGAAGAATGCATGGTGCTTGACATTAACCGATTGCTTCAGAGAAACATTGAACTTGCAGAAAAAACCGGATGTAAACCGCACCAGTGCTGCAGCTGCGAAGAAAAGAAGGAATCCTGATAAATCAAAATATAGCTTTAAAATTTTTAAGTTTTAATTTTTTAGTGTTTTAAAAGGGCGACACAAATAGTTCATATATTCCTCCTATAATAATCACAAGCAAAGGAAAACAGTGTAAATACTGAACCTTGATTGAATCGATACTAAAGCCGTACGGCTCATTGAAGGAGGAATCCCTATGTTAAAAAGAACAGTTACTATCATGATCGCAGCTTTGATTATATGCGCAGCAGCTGCCGGCTGCAGCTCTGCGGAAAACTCCACGCCATCTGATACCGGTGTCAACAGTTCGGCTTCTATCAGTGAAACAACAACCGAAAGCCAGGCACAGGCTCAAAACAGTAACCCGGCGGAGGAATCTGCTGTCGAAAACACCGAAAGCAGTATTTCAAACGATGAAAAAATAAGCAGCATATTCGCAGATGACAGCAGTAACGAATCAAAAAGCGAGAGCACATCTTCTGAATCAGCAAAAGAAAGCACAGATAATAATACTGCTGAAAACGAAACACAAAACAATTCTCCTGCAAGCCTGAATAACAGCTCTGACATCTCACCTAGCGACAGCACCGCCGGCTCACAGGGCAGCGGGTCACAAAATCAAAGCGCCAGATCATCAACTTCGCAGACAATCACAACAAACTATACTTCGAATTCCGGCGGACTAATTGATACTTCAGATCTGTTCACAGACCGTGATCTCCTGCAGACACCCGATCTGTCGTCAGCGACAAAAATAACGGCAACAAGTAATACAACAAAGACGATCAGCTCAGCCGGAATTTATGTTGTAAGCGGAAATGCATCGAATTTTACAATAAAAGTTGACGCAGGCGATGACGATAAGGTACAGATCGTTCTTGACAATGCAACCATTACGAACACCAGCACGCCTGTTATTTATGTAGTAAACGCTGACAAGTGCTTTGTAACCACGAACGGCAACACCTCTACCCTCTCCGTTACCGGAACATTCACAGCAGACGGAACTACCAACACGGATGCAGTTATCTTCTCAAAAGAAGACCTTGTTTTAAACGGCACCGGAACTCTTGTGATTAAATCCTCAAACGGTAACGGTATTTCCGGCAAAGATGATATCAAGACCACAGGAGGCACATATGAGATAACATGTGCAAAGGATGCCATTGAAGCCAACGACAGGATTCTTATCTGCGATGGTTCATTCACAATCAATACATCGAAAGACGGTCTGCATGCTGAAAATGATGACGACCAGACACTCGGCATCATCTATATCGGCGGCGGAAGCTTTAACATCAATGCATCAAGTGACGGAATTCAGGGCAATACTACAGTACAGATTGACGACGGCACCTTCACAATAAAGGCAAGCGAAGGTATTGAGAGCACTTATGTTCAGATAAACGGAGGTACAATTGACATCACATCTACTGACGACGGAATAAATGCATCTAAAAAGAGCACTGCTCACTCCACCCCGACGATTGAATTCAACGGAGGATACACTACAATCACTATGGGTCAGGGCGATACCGACGGTGTTGATGCAAACGGAAATATCTATGTAAACGGCGGCACAGTAAGTGTAAACACAAGCGGTTCTTCCTTTGACTATGACGGCACTGCTCAGTATAACGGCGGAACAATCATTATCAACGGTTCACAGGTTGATTCTATTCCTCAGTCCATGATGGGCGGCGGAATGGGCGGTCCCGGCGGCATGGGCAATCAGGGTCAGATGGGCGGCTTCTCCGGCGGCAGAGGTGCTTTCGGAAGATAACTTAATATTTTACAATAAATCAAAAACAGCGGACTGTTAATCACAAACGGTCCGCTGTTTACTTCTTTTAATTTATTCTGACATGTAAAATTGTCTGTTATTTTTTCCATGGACGTTCTTTACCTCTCCAGCCCTTTACGTCCCAGTATTTAACATCCGCTTCATTCCATCCCTTTTTCTGAAGCATACGCATTATATGAAAAAATCCCCGTGTTTTTAGTCCCGGACGCACTTTTCCATGTTTTCTGCGAATTTCACACGCAATGGAATCGGTCTTCTTTTCAACTTCTTTTCTCTTTTTCTCACTCACTGTGCTCCAGCTAGTTGCGGAAACTGCCAGACCGTATTTATAGATTTTCGGAACACCCCAGAAGAAAAGGCTGTCCGCCATATCTTTATTGGTAGATTTCATACCGGCTCCTGCAGCAGTAGATATACACACACCCTGTTTATCGAACATTTTTTCTTCGGGTCTGTGAACCATCCAGCGATATCCATAATGATCCAGGAAAGCCTTCATCGAACCTGATGCATGATAAACATACACCGGACTTGCAAGTATTATAACATCCGCTTCATCCATAGTTTTAGTTATTTTAGCAAGCTTATCGTAATGAGGACATTTTGTCTCACTTACCATAAAGCACTGAGTGCAGCCAAGACAGAATTCACCGAAATCCTTCGGGAGGAAATATTCTGTTATTTCGCCGCCGATTTTCTCTGCAAGCATGTGAGCAATATTATAGGTCGAACCTTTATGGTTCTGACCGTGAATAATTACTGTTTTCATTTCATTATCCTCTTTATGTATAAAATTTACGCTGATTCGGGGCTGATGTCAGCTCCGGTATACCTGCATTGAACAGAAGAATTATTCATATCAATTAATCAGGATGAAAAGCTATAAACAGCAGACCTGAAGGAGAGATGATATGCTGAACATTTTTACAGTACAAAACGAAAAACCAAAAGGAATACGCGAACGGGTAAGCTCTTTTATACACCCATATGAAATTAAAACGAGAATAAGAAGTGCCGCAGGAATTAAAATTCGTGAAACAGTATATATCAGAAGGCGCGGAAAAATAAACTGGCACGCTGTTGCAAAATCTATTGGCGAAAGCCGGGCGATACTATGCGAAAAAGACCTGACACTTCTCGGTTCACCATTCAGAAAAACAGAAAGCAGCGCACTTGGTGCTGCCTGGTGCGAAAAATTCGTTTGTCAGGTTCTGGAAACACTGGCTGAAAGCGATATCTACCCACGCATTTCGTTTTATGATCCTTTTGCCGAGTTTTCAGACTTTGCAAAAGGCCTTAGCAGCTACACAGAACAGCTGACCGTTATTACAGAAATGCCGAAGTTTTATGAGAATGAAGCACAGCACCTGCATGACACAACAGGTGCTGTTATGAAGGTTACAAATGACACAGACAGGATTTTTCCGTGCGATATGCTTATCATTCCTGACAAACTACGGGATATAATACATGCACCTGCACTGACGCCGGTTTTTACGTCCTGTCCGGCATATGTAAGCCTCAGCGGAACTGTAATAGACGGTTACTGTGTAAGTCTACCGGAAATATATCGTCCCCTATGCCCTGATGGTATCGACGAAACAGAGCTTATGAATGCGCTTTACGACACAGAAAACGCCAATATTCTTGCTGGGATTGTTCCGGAGAGTGCACTTTGCGCCGGAAAGAAAATAACTGTAAAGGAAGCTGCTGAGCTTGTCAAAAGAAGTATCACTCCGCTTCTTTCTTCCTGTGACTGATTATTTCCTCAAGCTCATCCTTTGAAAAACGATATATTTTATTACAGAAGTGGCAGGAGGCTTCGGCATGTCCGAGGTCTTCTGCGCTTGCCCGGATATCATCGTCGCTCATTACGAGGAAAGCACGCTCAACCTTTTCACGAGAGCAGTTGCAGACGTAGCCGATATCACTTTCGTCAAGCTTCTCGACTTCGAAGCCATCCAGGGCCTTTTCACATATTTCCATTATTGACATACCCTTGGCCAGCATAGTGGTAACCGGTTCTATTTTTGAAATAGCTGCTTCCACCTTATCAATATCAGTACTATAAGCACCTGGAAGCATCTGCAGAAGGAATCCGCCTGCAAGAATAACCTCGTGTGTTTCCTTATCAAGCAATACACCCAGCGCGCAGACGGTTGGTATCTGCTCACTTGTTGCGTAGTATGAAGTAATATCCTCGGCTATTTCTCCGGACACAAGCGGCACCATTCCCATATATGGTTCACCGGAACCAAGATCGCGCATTACATTCAGAACACCGGTGCTGCCGACTGCCTGGGCAACATTAAGTTTTCCGTTCGGATAATATGTTGTCGGACAGCCGGGGTTCTGCACATATCCGCGCACATTTCCGCTGCTGTCTCCGACAGCTATTACTGCTCCTGCGGGGCTTCCCTCGGTGCTTATGCGAAGTGTGATTGATGCATTATCAGCTTTAAGCTGTGCACCCATCAGCGAAGCCGCAGTCAGCAGCCTTCCGAGTGCAGCGGTAGCTACGGGAGAGGTGCGGTGTATATGCTGCGCCTTCCAAACAGTATCCGAGGTAACAGCAGCTGTTATCATCGCTGCACCGTCCGAGGTAATACATCTTATCAGCTTATCATTACTCATTTCTTATCTTCCTTACTGCGTAAATTTCTCTCTGCTCCGTTTCAGACGGAGGAAGAAGCGTCATATCACCGAACACTTCTGTAATTTCAAGTCCTGCAGCAGAGAGCATTTCTGTCATTTCCTCTCTGCTGTAGGCGCGCTCCGAAAACTGTTCAGTCGAGCGCAGATACATATCACCCTGAGATTCAAAAAAATCAAGGGTAATTACTACCCTGTTATCTTCCGGATCGTAATTATTCTGCCATGCACAGAAAACATTTTCTATATCATAAATATAGCAGTTATCTCCGAGCACAACCTTATGCTTATAAATTGTATTTGCATCGAAAATAAACAAACCATCGTCAGCAAGATACTGTGAAACCCTGCTGAAAGCGCGGGTAAGTGTTTTCTTTGAAGTTATATGATTTACACTGTCAAGAGTGCATATTACGGTATCGACAAGACCCGGCAGCTCCAGAGCCTGCATACTCTGACGTACAAAAAGAAGTTCAAGATCATTGTCATATGCCTTATCGTAAGCCTGGGTCAGCATATCACCAGACGCATCAACACCGAAAATGTCAATACCTCGTTTTGCAAGCTCAACTGTCATGCTTCCGGTTCCGCAGGCAAGATCAAGCACTCTGCCAGGAGCATGTTGAAAATAGCTCATCACATTGAGCAGGTATTCAGCCCTCGCAGGATAATCGACATTTTCTGTAAGCTCGTCATAATACCGTGCAAAATCCAGATAGTTCACTTATTGTCCTCCGAAGGTTCGTCTTGTTCCTTTAATCTTTCAAAGGTCAGTCTGTAGCCGTCTGAGCCGTAATTAAGGGAGCGGTTGACCCTGCTTATGGTAGCAGTGCTGGCTCCTGTTTCCCTTACAATCTCATTGTAAATCTCGCCCTCACTGAGCATCTTGGCAACGACATATCGCTGAGCCATTGCCTTCAGCTCAGGTACAGTACAAAGGTCGTCAAAGAATGCGTAGCATTCCTCAACAGTATCAAGTGTAAGAATGGCTTTAAATAAAGCATCCGTTCCGGAATTTTTTATTTTCGGATTCATAATGATCCTCCTGTATTTTATTACTAACTAATATATTAGCATATAAAAGCGTGAAAGTAAAGCCCCCCACTTAAAACGCTCACGCCGTATATAAAGTTAATATTGCACAAAAAGCATCGGCTATTTTTTACATTATACAAAATACAGAGCTATTGACATTGTATATATGATAATATATAATGTGTATAATGTATATATACAATCCGGAGGAAGCTATGGATATTATTATTAGTAATTCCTCAGGCAAGCCGATTTATGAGCAGATAGTGTTTCAGGTAAAGGAAATGATTATGAACGACGAGCTGCATGAGGGCGAAGCGCTGCCCTCTATGCGCAATCTTGCGCAGCAGCTGAGAATCAGCATCATTACCACAAAGCGTGCCTATGAGGAACTCGAGCGCGAGGGTTTTATTGAATCCTTTACCGGTAAAGGAAGCTTTGTAAAGGCTCAGAACAGAGAGCTTATGCGTGAGGAAGCTTTGCGGCAAATAGAGCAAAGCCTTAATGCTGCAGTAGAAAAAGCAAAGACATGCGGCGTAAGCGAAAAAGAGCTGGGTGAACTTCTGAAAATGATTTACGAAGGAGAATAATTATGGCGGATTATAAGAATGCTATCGAGATCGAAAATCTGACAAAAAAATATGACGGTTTCACACTGGACAATGTGAGCTTCAATGTTCCCAAAGGCAGCATTATGGGCTTTATCGGTCAGAACGGTGCAGGCAAGACCACCACCATTAAACTCCTGCTCAACCTCATCAAAAAGGACAGCGGAACTATAAGAATGCTGGGACTTGATAATTCAGAGCATGAAGACAAGATCAAAAAACAGATTTCCGCCGTCTTTGACGAAATACCATTTCATGAAACACTGAACGCCAATCAGCTCAACATTGTTCTTTCCGATCTGTTTGAGCAGTGGAACAGGGAGCAGTTTTTTACATATCTTGACCGCTTTGCACTTCCGAGAAAAAAGCGCATCGGCGAGCTTTCAAAGGGTATGAAAATGAAGCTGCAGATTGCAACTGCCCTTTCACACGGCGCCAGGCTGCTTATTATGGACGAGGCTACAACGGGTCTTGACCCTGTGGTGAGAAACGAGATACTTGACATTTTCCTCGAATATTTACAGGACGAGGAAAACAGTATTCTTATGTCCTCCCACATCACCACAGACCTTGAAAAGATCGCAGACAGCGTTACCTTCATAGACCGGGGTAAAATACTGATCTCGGGTGAAAAGGACGTTATTGTAGAAAACCATGCAGTCATCAGATGCAAAAAGAACGAATACAAGGACATTGCCCCTGAGGACTTTATCAGCGCCCGGCTTACCGATTTCGGAGCCGAGGTGATGGTCAGCAACAAGGTTGCCGCCGCAAAAAAATACAGCGGTCTGACAATGGACATAGTAAATGCTGACATGAGATCGGGGACCAATGTACAGCAGTGGGGATCAAATGATCTTAACTGTCAGAAATGGATACTCAAAGGATTTGGCAGCGGTAATTACTACTATATACGCTCCCTTGAGGATCAGAGCTATGTCCTCCATGCAGAGGC
>ONAX01000022.1 GCA_900315875.1 uncultured Eubacteriales bacterium
TGTAAACGTTTCGTAAAAAGTGTTTAAAACAATGAATCAAATTATCAAAAAAAAGATGTAAATCCTTTTCATGGCTTTAGAAAAAGTGTATTATATGTGTAGATAATTAAGAAAAAGGAGAGATTAAAAAATGGGATTAGTATCCGCAAAAGAAATGATCGATAAGGCTTTAGAAGGCCATTACGCTATCGCTCAGTTCAACATTAATAACTTAGAATGGACAAAGGCTATTCTTCTTGAATGTGAAGAATTAAAAGCTCCAGTTATCTTAGGTGTATCTGAAGGTGCAGCTAAATACATGACTGGTTTCAACACTGTACATGCAATGGTTGCTGCTATGGTTGATGCATTAAACATCACTGTTCCAGTTGCATTACACTTAGACCACGGTTCATATGAAGGTGCTAAAGCTGCTTTAGCTGCTGGCTTCACTTCAATCATGTTCGATGGTTCTCATTATCCAATCGAAGAAAATGTTGCTAAAACAAAAGAATTAGTTGAATTATGTCATTCAAAAGGCGCTTCTATCGAAGCTGAAGTTGGTGGCATCGGTGGTGAAGAAGACGGTGTTATCTCAACTGGTGAATGTGCAGATCCAAAGGAATGTGCAGAAGTTGCTGGTTTAGGTGTTGACTTCTTAGCATGTGGTATCGGTAATATCCATGGTAAATATCCTGCTAACTGGGCTGGTTTACAGTTCGACGTATTAGCATCAATCAAAGATGCAATCGGACCTAAGATGCCTATGGTATTACATGGTGGTTCAGGTATCCCTGATGAACAGGTTAAGAAAGCAATCTCTTTAGGTGTATCTAAAGTTAACGTTAACACTGAATTACAGTTAGTATTCGCTGACGCTACTAGAAAATACATCGAAGCTGGCAAAGATCAGCAGGGCAAAGGCTACGATCCACGTAAGTTATTAGCTCCAGGTTTCGAAGCTATTAAAGCTGGCGTTAAGAACAGACTTGAATGCTTCGGCTCAATCGGAAAAGCTTAATTATTCTATTTTTAAAAGGTGCTTCGGCACCTTTTTTAGTTTCGCTATTTCTTCCTTATCAAGCTTTATCTGGGCATCCTTAATTACCTTTACGTCAGAAACATTGTAAATGTGTGCTGCAGCGTCCGGGGATTTGTGCAGGGAAACTGTAAGAACGCCTGTAAGAAGATTAACGTCAATTACATTGCCCTTTCCGTCAGGAGTATCAACAATCGCGCCAACCTTAGGTGTGGTTTTGAGAAGTCCCGTGTAGACATCCTGCTCATATTTCAAACAGCACATAAGCCTGCCGCATGTTCCTGAAATCTTAACCGGATTAAGCGACATACCCTGTTCCTTTGCCATCTTGATGGAAACAGGCTGAAACTCTCCAAGAAAGGTATTGCAGCAGAAGGGCCTGCCGCATATTCCGAGACCGCCGAGCATCTTGGCTTCGTCTCGTACACCAATCTGTCTTAGTTCGATCCTTGTTTTGAAAACATATGCAAGATCCTTGACAAGCTCACGGAAATCCACTCTGCCGTCAGCAGTGAAATAAAACAGGATTTTGTTGTTGTCGAAAGTATATTCAACATTAACGAGCTTCATTTTCAGCCCGTGCTGTTCAATTTTCTGTTCGCATATCTTGAAAGCACGCTGTTCCTTTGCGCGGTTTTCCTCAACTCTTTTTATATCCTCCGGAGTTGCTTTTCTGAGCATTTTTTTGAGGGGTGAAGTAACATCGTCGTCATTCAGCTCACGGTTTTCCATTGCGACCTTGCCGCACTCAACGCCTCTGCTTGTTTCTACAATAACATCGTCACCTATAGACAGCTTTTGACCATCCGGGTCAAAATAGTATATTTTTCCAACTTCCTTGAATCTTACTCCGATTACATTTGCCATTTTTATCCTCCATTATACCTTCAGCACCGAGCTCAGCCAGGTGCCAAAAAAATTCAGATTAACATTTGTTGATATTATTTTTCTCGCTCTGCTGATATTATCCGTCAGCAATAAAAGTCTGCGTTTTGATATTCGTTTTGAAATGTCAGACGCCAGTTCAGAAGAAACAGCTGCTCCGACCGAAGCTTTTACGCACTGCGACGACAATTCAACTAAATTATCAAGTGTTCTTACTGCAAAAAAACGGTCGCGGCACAGTTTTGATGTAAGTACAAGAAGATCGTATTCGCTGCTTTTGAATGCGGCTCTGATGATATCCTCTGCAAGCTTTGCAGATTCTTCGCCGCCGCTTTGAAGCGTTTCTATAGTCTTACCAATATTTCCTACGCATTGAACTGCACATTCCGCTACGGCTTCATAAGGCATATCCGGTAGCATTCTTGATACGTATGCCGCAGCAGCTCCGGGATCGGCAGGGTAGAGTGAATACAGCCTTACTCTTGAACGAACTGTGGGCAGCAGCATATTAGCCGAAGTTACAGTCATAATAAAAATAACATTTGCAGGCGGCTCTTCGAGTATTTTCAGAAATGCATTCTGAGCCTGTGTCAGCATTTTATCGCATCCGTTGAGAATGTAGGCTTTTTTTGCTGCTTCATTTGGTTTTATATATGCGTCAGTTCTTATTCGCCTTATAGCGTCGACCGACAGCTCTCCGCTGTTATTACCATCTGCTGTGAAAATATCCGGGTGGTTGCCGTGAAGCGCTTTCAGGCAATCAGGACAAGTTTCACATGGTTTTTCGTGATCTGCAGTACACACAGCTGCCCTTGAAATAATATCTGCAAGCGTACGTTTTCCGGTTCCGGGAGCGCCTTCTATCAGAATAGCATGGGGGAGAGTGCCGTTATCTGCCGCATAGGATATTTCTTCAACTGTTCTGTCGTTTGATACAAACTCACTCAGTTTCATCCCAATATCCTCCCTTTTGCTTTCTGCCGTATCTTTTGCATTACCTACTCATTATATACTATTTTGATAAATTTTACAAGCCCCACCGATGCTGTATCCTGATTGAACGGTCAGATGTTCCGATTATGATTATTAAATTTCTTATAGCTTACATTGCGTGACAAAAGCAACAGAGCTATCATATTAGGAATCGCCATCAGTCCGTTGAAAGTATCGGAAATATCCCATACGATTCCAATTTCCATAACTGACCCGATAAAGGCAGCGGAAATATAAATAATTCTGTATACAGTAATGTACTTACCTTGAAATAAATATTGAATACTTTTTTCCCCGTAATAACACCACGAAATAAGTGTTGCAAATGCAAAAACCGTTATTGATGCATTTACAAAAAACGATCCTGCACCTGCAAAAACTGACGAAAATGCTGCAGAACTTATTTCTACCGCATTACTGCTGATTTCGTTGCTGCCTGTCACCATAATACATAATGCCATCAAGGTACACATTATGATGGTGTCAACGAATACCTGAAAAATTCCCCACATGCCGGCTTTTACCGGTGTAGTATTGTCAGAGGCGGAGTGAACTATAGGAGAGCTTCCAAGTCCGGCTTCATTGCTGAATACTCCGCGGGAAATACCGTACCGCAGGGCATTAGCCATTGTATATCCGCAAAAACCCCCTGCTGCCTGCCTGAAGCCGAATGCATTCTTGATTATATTAATTACTGAAGGTATTATTCTTTCATGATTGAAAAGAAGTATCAGTAAAGCAAACAGTATAAATAATAAGGAAACTACAGGTATCAGTTTTTCGTTTAGTGCTGATATCCTGTCAATTCCGCCGAAAATTATCAAAGCTGTAAGTGCAGCTATTACAGCTCCGCTGATCCTTACATCTATTCCGAAACCGATATTCATAGCTCCGGCAGCAGAATTTGCCTGTGTCATGTTTCCCATTCCAAGGGATGCTCCGGTACACATTATTGCAAAGATTGCAGCAAGCACCTTGCTGTGCAGCCCCTTTTCTATGTAGTACATAGGGCCGCCGACATATTCTCCGTTTCGGTTTTCCCGGAAAATTATTCCGAGATAGTTTTCAGCAAAAACAGTTGCCATTCCGAAAAATGCTGCAACCCACATCCAGAAAACTGCACCGGCTCCGCCGAGGGCGATAGCACCTGCAACCCCGACAATATTGCCAGTTCCAATTGCACCTGCAAGTGCAGTAGTCATTGCTTTAAAAGGGGACAGGGTGCACTTTGTCCTGTCTTTTTTGGAGAAGCATGAACCGATTGTTTCTTTTAACCACGTTCTGAAATGTACAAACTGAAAAAAATTTATTTTTACAGTATAGAAAATACCAATAAAGAGAAGCATACACAGCATTGCAGGTCCCCAGACTACGCTGTTTATTCTGCTGACTATAATTTCCGCAGTTTCCATGTTACCACCTACGGAAATTATATGCATAATATTATTGAATAATCCATGCTTTTATGGTAAAATATATACAACAATTTTCCGTATCGGAGGTAATAATTATGCCAAATTGGTTAAAAGATGCTGTTTTTTATGAGATCTATCCTCAGACCTTCTGCGATAGCAACGGTGATGGTATCGGTGATATCCCGGGTATTATTTCTAAGCTTGAATATGTCAAAGAGCTTGGCTGTAATGCAATATGGCTCAATCCGTTTTATGATTCACCCTTTATGGATGCCGGCTATGATGTAAGAGATTATAAGAAGGTAGCTGAGCGTTACGGAACGATCGATGACGTCAGAGAAATGCTAAAAAAAGCACATTCTCTCGGTATCAGGATAATATTTGATCTTGTACCCGGTCATACATCAGATCAGAATGAATGGTTCCTGAAAAGCAAGCAGCCCGGAAAGAACGAATTCAGCGGTCGTTACATATGGACTGATTCTGTCTGGGAGGCTCCTCCGCAGTACAGACTTCTTTGTGGTATAACTGACAGGGACGGTAACTATCTCGTCAATTTCTTCAGCTCACAGCCTGCGCTGAATTACGGCTTTAATATCATGCGATTCTGGCTTGATGTCGGATGTGACGGTTTCCGTGTTGATATGGCAGATTCTCTTGTCAAGAATGAGGATGGCGAAAAGCCAGAGACCTGTAAAATCTGGAAGGGAATCCGCAAAATGATGGATGAGGAATACCCCGACGCTGCTCTTGTTTCTGAATGGTGCAACCCGAAGGTATCAATCGGCGCCGGCTTCCACTGCGATTTTTATCTCGATCATGATAATAACGGATACCGTATCCTTTTCCGCAATAAAGATCGTAAAACCGGTGAAACAACGGCTGTATTCTCAAAAAACGGTAAGGGAGATATAACAGCTTTCCTGGACGAATATCTTTCTGATCTTAACGCTACCAAGGATAAGGGTTATATCAGCTTTATCACATGTAACCATGATACTCCGCGTATGACAAAGCTGTTTGACAAGACCGAAGCAAAGCTTGCTTATTCCTTTATTTTCATGATGCCAGGCGTGCCCTTCCTCTATTATGGCGACGAAATCGGCATGAAATTTATGGAAGGACTCACCAGTAAGGAGGGAGGTTTCAGCCGTACAGGAACCAGAACTCCCATGCAGTGGGACGATACAGCGAACCACGGTTTTTCTTCTGCTCCTGCCGACAAGCTTTACCTGCCTGTTGATACATCGGACGACGCAGTTACAGTAAAGGCAGCTCTTGAGGATCCGGATTCTATTCTGAATACTCTTAAAAAGGTAATTGAAATCAGACACGCAAATCCTGATCTTCAGTCAGATGGTGAATTTGAGGTAATTTATGCGGTCAAGGAAAAATATCCCTTTATTTTCAAAAGAGGGGAGTTCATTATCGCAGTAAACCCGACAAATCAGGAGCAAAGCGCACCGTTCGCATTTGACTGCGACACTGTATATGAGCTTGGTTCTCATGAGCAAAAAGGCAGCTACATGGTTATGTCTGCACAGACGCTTTCCCTTCTTAAAATAAAGTGATAATCTTTTATTGTTGATTTTTAACTTTTTATACACATCGTATAGAAGTTTTGCCGTTTCAGGCCGGTATTTGTCTTGCATAAAAATGTATAATAGTGTATAATATCAAGGTATCATTAATATCGGATGGTCAGTATGAAATATGCACTTTTCCTTTGCAGAGGGCTTGCAGAACCAGTTTTTCCCTCTGATATGACAAAAATTCAGGATTTCAGTCTGTCCGGCTTAGAGGGTTCGTTTTTTTCGGAAACATATGGTATCGCTAGATACAGCCATACAAACAGCACCGATCTTTCGGGAATCCTTGCTGCTGCGCTTGGTGTGAAAGAAAAAAGCGTCACTGACCCTGTTTTTATCACCGCTTATGTTGGCGGCGTGATTGAAAAAGGGAATGTGTGCATAGAATGTTCATTCGCTGGTATTACACCTGCAGATGACGGAGAAACCGAGCTTGTATGCCGATGTGATGACATAAGCAATCAGGAAGCAAAGGAATTGTTTTATTTCCTTTCAGATGAGCTTTCGAATTCCGTTTTTAAATTTGTCGGTACTGCATTCGGGTGCGGTTATGTTGTCTGGAAACAGGGGGATACAAGGGGAACAGGTATAGTTCCGATAACCGATACTCCTGAAGCTGTTTCGGATGTTATGCCCCACGGCGAGTTTGCACAGCCTTTTATCGACATGGTGAACCGGAGCCGGGAACTGCTTTGTGATTCTTCTTTTAACCATGAACGCAGACAACAGGGCAGGGAAGAGATATCCGCTCTGTGGTTTGATAGTGCCGGGGCAGTGCCTGATATCCCGAAATTCAAGGATATTTTCGGTATTAGTGCTGCTGTGTGCAGTAACGATGCAGCAACTCTGGGACTTTGTAAAATGGCGGATATTGAAACAGTTATTCAGCCGTCGGACAGCGACGCCGATCTTATGATATTCGATATTGATCTTTTCAGGATAGCCGATGATGCAGGTCGTGCCTTTTCAAAGGTTTGCAGGCTTGTTTCAGAGCTTTCAGCAGAAAAGATTATGATTGCAGCTTTGCCGCCAAATATTAATGACGACGAAACGGAGCTTTGCCCTCCTATGCCGTTCGTTATTTTTGGCAGAAAAAAAGAAATGTCCATCGGAAGGAATATGCACTTTCCGGCTGATGCTTATAAATCAGGTTTATTTGTACCAGATGCAAATAAGCTTTTTGAATTGCTTATTACTTAATTGTTTCGTATAACTTCCTTTAACATTAAAGGCACCGGTTTTTCCGGTGCCTTTAGTGGTTTATTCAATAGATTTCAAAGACTCTACCATGCTGATGCTTTTCATTTTGTAGTACATAATGAAGTTTACAACCACCGAGAAGGCTATTGTCAGCAAAAAGCCGAGAACATAGCTTATCGGTTCAATATTCTGCGGATACATGACAATATCCATCTGTATTGCAAAAGTAATGAATACAGAGAATACTGTACCAAGCGGAAGACCCACCAGTGCTCCGACAATGGTCAGTACCATATTTTCACGGTAGATATAATTTGCTGTTTCGAGATTATAGAATCCGAGCACTTTGATCGTTGCGATTTCACGTACTCTCTCAGCTATATTGATATTCGTAAGGTTATACAGTACTACCATAGCAAGCATTCCCGCGCATACTATCAGCATAAAAACTATAACATCAAGTGACTGCAGGGTTGACGTTATTTTATCTACCTGATCCTGAATATTCAAAACTGTCAGAATATCATCATTCTGTATCCATTTTGACATAATATCATGCTCGTTTCCGATTGCTCCGTCACTCAGCTGTGTCAGAATAACGTTGTATTTGCAAGGCTTGCCCACAAGATTTTCATAAAAATTTTTTGTCAGATAAATGTAGTTGTTTGCATAATTTTCGGTTATCCCACTGACCTTAGCTTTATATGGGTCATCGCCGATATCAAAACTTATCTCATCTCCAAGTTTGCAGTCAAGGACCTGCGAAAGTCTTTCGGTAATTACTATTCCTTCATCATCAAGACTGATCGGAGAATGATCAGTGCGGCGGCGTAGAACGAACATTTTTTTGAAATCATCAATATTATCGGGAACTACGATTGACATATCATTGTTGTATACATTTTTGCCAAAGCTTGCGTGGCTGTTCTTCATATTCGTAAGAAGGACATTTTTGAAGCTTTTATCCTTGTGGAACTGAGACATGAGATACTGCTTTTCCTCCGTACTGCCTGAAGTATTCAGAGCATAAACCTGATCGTAAAGCGATATCTCGTTATATTGTCTGTCAGCAACAACGGAAATAGAATCCTTAAGACCCATTCCGCCGATAATCAGTGCCGTACAGCCTGCAACACCGATTACAGTCATAAGGAATCTTGCCTTGTATCTGAAAAGATTTCTTGCTGTCAATTTGGAAGTGAAATTCATATGATTCCATATCGGGCGTATTCTTTCAAGAAGTATGCGTTTGCCTGGTTTTGGTGCCTTTGGTCTCATGAGTGTAGCCGGACGTATTCTCAGCTCTGAGAGGCAGGCAAAGGTTGCAACTGAGCATGTGCAAACCAGACCGAGCAGAGTTGAAATAATAAAGCTTTCCACAGATACGACAAGAGTAGTATCAGGAAGAATGTACATGATGCCGTATGTTCCGACAATAATATATGGCAATGTCGCAACGCCGACTACTGATCCCAGAATACTTCCGATAACAGAAGCGGAAGACGCATAAATGAAGTATTTGAATGCAATTGCAGCGTCTGAGTAGCCCAGAGCTTTCAGGGTGCCTATTTCCGTTCGTCTTTCCTCAACCATTCTTGTCATTGTCGTAAGGCATACAAGCAGAGAAACCAGAAGGAAGAAAACAGGGAAGACCGTAGCTATGCTGTCTACCCTTTTTGCATCATCCACAAGTCCTGAAAAACCCGGGTTGTCATCACGGTCGTAAACATACCATTTTGCATCCTCAATCTTTTCAAGCATGTCTTTAGCATCCGATAACTGCCGTGCGGCATCGTCAAGCTTAGTTTTAGCGGTTATTTTTCCGCTTTCAAGCTGTTCACGTGAGCTTTTCAGCTCCTCCATTGCTGCTTTTTTCTGATTATTCAGTTCCCGCCTGCCGAGTTCAAGCTTTTTTTCACCCTCGGTGATCTTGTTCATTGCCTCCTGAAGTTCAAACATACCGGTTGTAAGTCCGGTTTCATATTCAAATCGGCCTTCTTCAAGCTGTTTTTCGGCAGTTTCCAGCTGAATTTTTGCTTCTCCGAGCTGCAGGGCACTTTCTGCTTTTTTAGTATCGAATTCAGCCTGGGCGTCATCAAGCTGCTGCTTTGCTTCATTAAGCTTTCTTTCGCCTTCAGTAAGTGCAGCGGTACCTTCCTCGTACTGAATGTTATATTCCTTGATTTTTGCTTCATATTCGCTGAGCTTTTCCTTAAGCTCATCAAGCTTATTCTGTACACTCTCAGCTGGTTCCAGGGACTGCTCAAGCTTTCTTATTCGCTCGTTTGTTTTGTCCAGAGCCTCCTGACATACGTCTATTGCTGCCTTCAGAAGTGTCAGCTTTGTTTCAGCCTGAGGCTTTGTAGTACCGTAGAAAAGAGTATACTGCGTATTGAATTTGCTTCTTGCCCGGTCAAGCTGTGACTGAGCCTGTGATATAGATATATCGTACTCAAGCTGAGCCTTTTCGTATGCAGCCTTTCCGTCGTTATATTGCTGCTGAGCCTCAGCAAGTTTTTGCTTTGCTTCCGAGGTTTTAAGGGAATAGGTAAGCTTTCCTTCCTCAAGCTGATTTTTTGCGTCTTCAAGCTCTTTTTCTCCGTCAGCGAGCTTCTGCTCAGCTTCAAGTAACTTTTCATCTGCCTCCAGTTCACCCTTATGAAGCTTCTTTTCTCCGTCAATAAGTTCATTTTCGGTTTCAGTCTTTTTTTCGGAGAATTCTTTTATCGCATCATCATATTTCTTTTTTGCGTCAGCATATGTGGTTTTGTTGAATTCATCAACCCTTTTATCTGCCAATTCCTCGTAAATAAGCTCTTGCTCGCTTATTTTGTTTTTGTATTCTTCGGAAGTATCCGAAACTCCGTTTGCCGCAGCATCTGTTTGGACGTAAACACAGGTGTACCTTTCACTTACAAATTCCTCCGGATTTATCATAATATAGAACGCAAGTGCTCCTGAGCCGATATTTGTATTTCCACGCTGATATGTTATGTACATAGGTGTGCGCACTGTCCCGACAATTTTGTATTCAAGGTGCTTAATCTGATCAAGTGTTTTGTTGCCGGAAACAGTTTCGTTAAACTTAATAGTATCGCCGATTTTCAGAGTATTTGCGTTAAAATTATAGGAATCTATCACGCATTCATCAGGCTCCTCAGGGAGCCTGCCTTCGATAACGTCAACTGCATTTATCTCTTTTGCATTGGTTTCGGTTCTTTCCGGCAGAGCATGTACACGTATTGTGGATTCTGCGTCATTTACCCTTGCACTCAGATCACACATGTAAGACGGCATAACGGCTACGGTACAATCAATATCATTAATTGCGTCTATATCGTTATCATCAAATCCCACAGTTGAGACCAGACGGATGTCCATAAGATTATTTTCATCGAAATATTTTCTGCCGGTTTCAATAAGCGACGGGCTTGAGCATTTTATACCGGTAAAAAATCCGGTACTGAGAGCCATAATCGCCATAATAGAAAAGAACCTGGATTTGCTTCTCTGTATTTCACGGATTATATTTTTATGCAGTGCTTTCATGGAACACCGCCTTTCTGCCTTGAATTATTTACCATTCAATCTGTTCAATAGGTACAGGCTCAGGATTTAAGACATTGCTGATCACAACGCCGCTTCGCATGTTGATAACTCTGTTTGCCATCGGAGTTATTGCTGAATTGTGGGTAATAAGTATTACGGTCATCCCGTCTTCGCGGCATTTATTCTGCAGAAGCTTGAGTATAGATTTACCTGTAGTGTAATCAAGTGCGCCAGTAGGTTCGTCGCAAAGCAGTAGCTTCGGCTTTTTTGCAAGAGCCCTTGCGATTGAAACTCTCTGCTGCTCACCGCCTGAAAGCTGAGCCGGGAAGTTGTTGATTCTGTCAGTAAGTCCGACGCTCTGCAGGGCAAGCTCTGCGTCAAGACTGTCCCTGCAGATCTGAGTTGCAAGTTCAACGTTTTCCTTTGCTGTCAGATTAGGAATGAGGTTGTAAAACTGGAAAACAAATCCGATGTCGAAACGTCTGTAAGACGCAAGGTCGCGCTCACTCAGATGGCTGATATCTCGTCCGCCGACAATTATCCTGCCTTCGTCGCACGAATCAATGCCGCCGAGAATGTTCAGAACAGTTGTTTTTCCAGCGCCGGAAAGACCTACGACAACGGCGAATTCACCCTCATCAACTGAAAAGGTAACTCCATTTGCAGCATTAATGGTAACTTCACCCATTTTGTAGCGTTTATAAACATTTTCGAATTTTACGAAATCCTTCTGCATCTGATTTCCTCATTTCCTAAGTGAGTTATTTGTAATCGCTGATGTTCCATTCTTCGCCTTTTTCAGTGCGCTCTGCAGTTTTTTCAGACGGAAGATTTGCAACATCTGCAATACCCGGATCAATATCAAGTATTGACTGCAGGGAAACTATCCTGGCGGTTTTCTGATCATGCCCAGGTGCACCGCACAGGAACTGCCACCATCCGTCATCGTCATGGGCAACATACAAAATCGGAGCTTTGTCTTCGACTATATGACTGCAGGTAATGCAAGCGGTATTCGGTTCATTTGCAAAAGGAAATTTTTTCTTACTCATTTTTAGTACCCATCCTGTTTATTGTAATTTGTTTTCATCCAGCCATTTTACAACGGCAGACGAAACTTCCTGCAATGCGTCCTCTTCAAAAGGTGACATAAGGCCTGCCGTTTCAAGAAGCTGAGTGAAGGTCTGAGTTCCGGCCTTGCTCACAAGCCTCATGTATCGACTCCATGCATCCTCGTGACTATTCTGCATAATTGTCCAGAATTCAAGTGCAACCGTCTGAGCAAGACAGTAATCGATATAATAAAACGGGTTTTCGTAAATATGCATCTGACGCTGCCAGCCGTGTCCTTCACCGTAAAAGGGGCTGCCGTCAAGCTTTAGCCACGGCATATATATTCCAAGCAGTCGTGCCCATTCCTTATGACGCATTTCAGGTGTCATTTCCGGTTTTTCATAAACAATGTGCTGAAAATGGTCGACCATTGTGCCGTAGGGGATGAAGGTTATAGCCTCAAACAAGTGGCTGTAGCGGAATTTTGCAGCCTGATTGCCGAAAAATTCATCACTTTTGCGCCAGCCAAAGAATTCCATAGTCATTGAATGAATTTCACATGCTTCAAGAGTAGGACTTTGCATAGAAGAAGGAATAATATTTCTTGCCATGTAATATGCAAAGGCATGTCCGGCTTCATGTGTAATTACTTCGACATCATCGGCTGTTCCGTTGAAATTAGAAAAGATAAACGGAACTTTATAATCAGGAAAGCTTGTGCAGTATCCGCCTCCGGCTTTTCCTTTTTTGCTCAGTACATCCATCAATTCATCACGAAGCATAAGCTCAATGAATTCTGTTGTTTCATCTGAAAGCTCATGATATAGTTTTCTGCCGGTCTCGATAACATCATCGGAACTGCCGACAGGACACGGATTTCCATTATGGAATTTCAGAGCAGAATCTGCAAAGCTCAGGGGATATTCCATATTTGTACGCTGTGCCTGTTCTTTGTAAAGACGATCGGCAACAGGAATAATATACTTGACTACAGCTTTACGGAACTTTTCTATATCCGATGGAGAGTAGCAGTTTCTTGTCATTTGTAGATAACCGAGCTTCACGAAATTGTCATAGCCAAGCTTTTTCGCCATTGCTGTGCGAAGTGTGACCATTTTATCGAATATTTCATCAAGCTCTTTGCTGTTTTCCTTGTAGAAATTACCTTCAGCGATCCAGGCTGTACGTCTTACTTCGTCGTCTGCAGATTGTTTGTATGGCTGCATTTGCGAAATTGTGTGTTTATCTCCGTCAAAATCTATCTGAGCGCTTGCAATCAGTTTCTGATAAGCTGTTTCAAGCTTGTTTGTTTCCTGTGTTTCAGTAATTATTTCAGGAGAAAAGGCTTTGAGCGACATTTCTGCATTAAGAAACAGCACGCTGCCGTACTTCTCCTCAAGCTCAGGTCGAAAAGGGGATGCTAAAAGCTTTTTTGTAAATCCAAGTTCAAGCTCTGAAATAAGGGGAGAGATCTCGTCTATATATTCTACTTCTTTTTCATAAAATTCGTCAGCAGTGTTTATCGTATTTCTTGCATAGGCAAGGCTCATCATGGTTTCGATATGAGACATTTCCTTATCCCATTCAAGAAAAGCAGTATCAGCTTCGGTCGGACTGCTTGCTTTTTCAAACTCCTCAATGATTGTTTCCGCGGTTTCTTTTATTGTGCTAAGATCCGGTCTTTTATATTCCATTTCAGAAAATTTCATCGGATATCCTCCTTAAATTAATACATTTATATTTTACCCTATATATGGGCAAAAATCAATAATTATCAAATAAAATGGGCTTTTTGATAAGTACCCATAAACATGTGTACTTATCAAATTATTTACACAGCAATCCTGAATAATACAAAAAGAAACGCCTGAATTCAGGCGTTTCGGGTTTTTATTTTTTCATTGTAAACGAATCCATATCAGATGATCCGAGCTCTGCACTGGTTGAAAAGAATCTGATGAATAGTGTCGCAAACGAAACATAATGTCCTATTGCAGATATTACAGCGTTCTTATACAGTGTTTTATCATCGGTTATGAATTCTTCATAGGTTCTTTTTACCGCGAATGATTCAACGGCAGCATAACCGACAAGGATCGCACATAGAATACTTGCAAATGTTCTTTCGCCGCCGGTAATTCCAAGATGGTGGCATATAACAAAGAAAGTGATTATTCCTGCAGCGCCTCCCAGAATTACCATAAACATTGAGGTTGTATTTTTGTTGGAAATAAATCCGAGAACTGAAAGAACCGCAAGTACAGCGGCAAGCACGAGATATGCAAAAGACATGATTATTGAAGCCTGACCAAAAAATAGTGTGATTACAGGGGTAACGGCAATTCCTGCAACTATTCCGTAAAAGAGAAGAATGAACGTTACCGTAGTTGTACCGGATTTGTTTGCAATTTTGTATACTGCCGCACCCGAAATGATAAAGAGAACCAATGGTGTGAAAACAAAAAAATAACCAGGCAAATTCATCTTAGTGGCTGCAAAAACAGGAGTCAGAATATATGAGGTTATAGATGAAGCAATAAACATCAGAATGAGTGATGCAGCCGACCAGATGTGCGAAATGGAAGAAAAATGAGCGAAGCTCATATCATAATCTTCCTTTTTTATTAGTGGAGCCGGCGTGCTGCTTTGTGTATCTGCAGGATCGTCATAGCCGTGATAATAAAAATCCTTGGCATTTTTTTTAAGCTGCTCGTAATTCGGGACAAATCTGTCGGGTGAAGGAGCGCTGACAGGCATTGAGTTCATCGCTGTCGGGTTATATCCGGCATTTCCGTGATAACCTCTGTAATATGGATCCGGACCTTTGTAGCCTTCGTAATGCTCGAATCCGGAGTTATCATAATAGCCCTGAAATCCCTTAAATCCATCATCAGAGCTGAAATCACCGCTTTCGTTACCATGTTCATCAGTATAACCGCGTGAGAAAGCGTCGTTTACATAATCACCCTCTCTTCCGGGAACGTTCTGGTAGAATTGAGGGCTGTGAGGGTTATATTCATCCGGTGTATCGTCCGGCGCGGGATAATTGTTGTTTTCTTCGTCGAACATATTTATTCCTTTCTTTCATCAGAAAATGATATATACCCCTAATATACTACTTTTTCTTGTTTAAGTCAATCATCAAGAATCTTTTTGGCGGAAATAAAGTCTGCCTCAGCTCCATATGGATGGAAAATAATGTTTTCCACATTACTTGCGCTTGCATAGAATCGGTTTTCTGTATAAAGCGGAAAAAATACTGCATTATCACAGAGATATTTTTCCGCTTCTACTGCAGCCCCGACATTATCTGATGAGAGGTTTTTTCTTACTTGCACGATCCTTTTATCATAATTGCTGTCGTGCAATGCAGCCGCATTATAGTCAGACGAACTGTCAAACATTTCAAGAGTCGATAGGGGAGTTTCTCCCTGTATTGTTAGCGGAGCGATTGCTGCTTCAAAATTTCCGTCAGTGATCCTGTCACGCAGTTCAGACATTGAAACCGGTTCCTTATTGAAATAACCGTTTGTGAGCTTGTTCCATGTTTCAATCGTATTGTTGACAATGCTCTGAGATGCCTCGTCGTTCGGACAAAGTATGGTAATAGCCGGCACGCTGGCGAGTCCTGCTTCAGTGAGTGCCTCCTTCAGAAGTTTACCAGGCTCATCAGAAGGAACAAATTTGATATCTCCTGCAAGAGTTCTGTATTTTTTACCGTCAGTTTCGGCGCTTGAAGGGATTATATATTCTGTTTTGTTGCATCCATCGGGAATTGTTTTTAGGATATAATTTCTGTCAAGTGAAGACAGAAGTGCCTGGCGTAGTTTCAGGCTTTTCATCGGATCCTTTTGTGTATTGAAGGACAGACCCCATATTGTGTCACCGAAGCTTGTCAGCCACAGACCACTGCTTTTCGCAAGCTCTGTTTCCGAGGATGAAATACTGCCGCAGTCTATCGTGCCGGATGCTACAGCGGCACATACATTATCATAGTTTTTTCCGATTGTTATATTGACTCCGGCGGGGATTACCTCATTTTCACCGGTGTATTGTTCATTTCTTCTGATATATATATATTCTCCGTGTTCCCAGCCGTTCTCTCTTACATAAAAAGCGCCGTTGCTGATAATCTTATCATCACGTCTGCCATACTGACCCGTTGATGATTTGAAAAACTTTTCACTGCAGGGCATCGCAGGAGGAGTAGCAAGAACCGAAAGAAAATCAGAATCCGGGTATTCAAGCTGTATCATAAGCTTATTATTTCCAATAGAAAAAATACCGAGAGCATCCTCAGAAGCCTCGCCGTTATTAAACTTTTCTGCATTCTTTATCGCGAACAGTGTAGACGCAGTCGGAGAGGCTGTTTCGGGTGATAAGGAACGTTTTATTCCGTAAACAAAATCCTCGGCGGTGAGCTCGCTGCCGTCATTCCATTTAAGATTATTCCTGAGAGTAAAAGTATACATCATTTTGTCTGTACTGATATCCCAAGACATAGCAGCACCCGGAGCGGGATCATTATTTTTATCAAGCCGTACAAGACCCTCAAAGATATTCAGAATTACAAGTCTTGCTCCCGCATCATTGGCAATCTGTGGATCAAGAGTTACAGGCTCATTGTCAATATTGTAGTATATTATATTAAAATGCGGATCATCAGGCTCATTTTTACATGCTGCAGCAGCAATGGCTAATGATACTGCAAGGATTATTATCATAGTCTTTTTGATAATGTTAATATATTTCAAGCTGATACCCCCCTTATAAAGTACCAATTTAATGATATATTCAAACATTTTTAAAGTCAACAACAAAACTGATACAGATATATTACAACTATGTTTTTATAATTGTGATAAAATATTCAGTTTTTCGAAAATAATCGCCTCCGGCGATTGAATCAGGTAGAAATTTATGATATAACAACCGCACGCCGTCAGCGGTTTCGGCAGAGCCTCAACCGACGGCTGAGCGAACGTTTAGTAAATTTCGAAAATAATCGCCTCCGGCGATTGAATTAGGTAGAAATTTATGATATAATATTAAACATAGATGCAAATTGTCATAATTTGTATGCAAATTTCATAAATAGATACATATTTATTCTTGAACAGTCAGGAGGTATATTTATGGTAATTACCATTGCTCGTCAGTTTGGCAGCGGAGGCAGAGAAATAGGTCGAAAGCTTTCAAAAGAATTATCTATACCGTACTATGACAAAAAGCTGATTACCCTCGCGGCTCAGGAAAGCGGTATTGATCCTGAAATAGTCAAAAGTGTTGACGAAAGAGCTACAAACAGCCTTCTGTATTCACTTTCGATGGGAGCTGCTGCTGCAATCGACGGAGGTTTTCAGATAAACCCTGAGCTACCGATGAATGACAGGTTGTTTCTTGTGCAGCATGATATAATAAAACAGCTTGCAGAGAAGCCGTGCATTATCATCGGCAGATGCGGAGATTATGTACTGAGAAATCGTCCGGACTGTGTTAAGCTTTTTATATATGCGGATCTTGACAAACGTACTGAGTATGCCATAAATGTTCATAATGTTCCGCGTGACAGGGCTAAGGCTGTAGTGGTTAAAACTGACAAAACTCGTGCCAATTACTACAATTACTATGCGTCAGAGCGATGGGGAGATCCTGAAATCTATGATCTTTGCATTAACAGCGGCAGTCTTGGAATTGACGGAAGTGTTGATCTGATTGAATTTTATTTAAAACAAAGAGGAATGATATGACAGGTAAGGCAAGGATTTGTTTGTCATTAGTAGCTGCTGTAATTTGTATATGTTTTTTATCCTCTTGCTCTGTTAGTAACATTCAATCTGTTCCTGCGGCGAAGCAGCCGAGTGCGGTCAGTGCTGACAGTGAGCTGCAAAGTCAACTTGATAAGCTGATCGAAGATTATTTTCATGCTCTGTCGACTCATGATCATGTAGCACTTATGCTGTGTACTGATGATAGCTTTCTCTGGAATTATAACGAAACTGAATTTGAAAACTATTGCCGTGATATCACAGAATGCTCTGATATATCAGCAGACTATTCATCACTCTGTGTCCTGGATGGAGAATATGAGCTGCAGGTTAGTTATACACTTTCGCTTGCGGCTGATCCGGACAATCCTGATGGCGCGTACAGCAATGTCAGTAAAACTGAAATATTTTATATAGTTTCATCCGACGGAAAATATTTGATTTCTTCAGTCAGTGATGTTGTGGTCGGATGAAAGATAAATTGGAGGAATTGTACAATGAATAATGATGAGCTTTATATCAGCAATTTACTTGATCTTTCCCAAACAATAGCTGCGGCTGTTTTTGAAGGTCTGACATATCCATGGGAGGCATTGCCTAAGATAAAGGAGTTTATTCTGAGCGTCGGCGAAACGCTTTCTCCTGATGAATATGACAACGTTGGCGACGGAATCTGGATTGCAAAGACTGCAGTGGTTGCTCCAACTGCGTCAATTACGGGACCTGTAATAATCTGTCCGAATGCCGAAGTAAGACATTGTGCATTTATCAGAGGCAGCGCAATTGTCGGGGAAGGCAGTGTTGTGGGCAATTCGACGGAGCTTAAAAACAGCATAATTTTTAACAGTGCTCAGGTTCCGCATTATAACTATATCGGTGATTCCATACTTGGCTTCAAGGCTCACCTTGGAGCCGGTGCTATAACATCGAATCTGAAATCGGACCGCAGTATTGTTACCATTCCCGGCGAGGACGGGAGAATAAACACTGAACTGAAGAAATTTGGTGCAATTGTAGGCGATCATGTCGAAGTAGGCTGCAACAGCGTTCTTAATCCTGGTACCGTAATCGGAAGGGGTTCGACGGTGTATCCTCTTTCAATGGTCAGAGGTATTGTTCCGGCTAATAGTATTTATAAAAAGCAGGGAGAAATCGCAGAAAAACTATGAGCACTGAAAAATGGGATCTTTATGATAAAAATCGTATACTGACCGGTAAAACAGTCGAGCGTTCAGCGCAGATTGAAAATGGATACTATCGTGTGGTTATTCATGCCGCAATAATTGACAGCAGCGGACGTATGCTTATTCAGCAGCGTCAGCCATTCAAGCATGGCTGGGGCGGAATGTGGGATCTTTCTGTAGGTGGTCATGTAAAGAGCGGTGAAACAAGCAGCGAGGGAGCTTCAAGGGAGCTTTTGGAGGAGATAGGCTTTCGTATTTCCTCAGACGAGCTTCGCCCGAGTCTTACTGTTAATTTTGTAAATGGTTTTGATGATATATACATCATCAATGCCGATGTTGATCCTGATAAGCTCAGTCTGCAGGAAGAGGAAGTAAAGGAAGTTCGTCTTGCGGATATGTATGAGATTTTTTCAATGATTGATAGCGGAGAATTTATTCCCTATCGAAAAGATCTTATTTCTCTGATTTTTGAAATGACCAATAGTATGGGTGTACACAGCAGATAGTTTGTTTTAAAATAATAGCCGCAGGGATCAACTCTGCGGCTCTAATACTGAATAACCGGATGGAGTGTTAATATGTTTTCTCTCGATGAACGTCTGAGCCTGTGTGCATCGTTTGTCAGACATGGTTCAAAGCTTGCGGATATAGGCACTGATCATGCATATCTGCCGATATGGCTCATTGAAAATAACCTGATTGAATCTGCTGTTGCAGCAGATGTCAGAACAGGACCGCTCGAGAATGCCAGAAATAACATTATTCGCTATGGTGCAGCAGACAAAATAAAGACTGTTTTATCAGACGGATTTAAAAATATAAGAAGTACTGATGCTGAAGACATAGTTATGGCAGGAATGGGCGGAGAATTAATTGTAAGGTTGATAGACTGTACACCGTGGATTTTTGATAAACACAAAAGGCTGATTCTTCAGCCTATGACAAGAAGTAATACTTTACGCAGATATCTGTTTGAAAAAGGCTTTGATATCATTGATGAAAAGGCTTGTATTTCGCTCGGAAAAGCCTATAGTGTTATGTGCTGTGAATATGACGGTATAATACGGGAACCCTCTCTGGAGGCAGAATATATCGGATGTCTTGGTGGAAATACAGATAATGTTTCTAAAAGATATATATCCAATGTAAAACATAAGCTGGAATTTAGAATCAGAGGTATAGATAAAGGCAGTAAGCTTTACGGAGAAATGTCTGAGCTGATTAAGAAACTGAATGATTATACGGGGGAATGATAACAGTGGTTAGTGCAAAGGAAATATATGATTTCATTGATAGCTTTGCGCCATTTGATACAGCAATGGATTTTGATAATGTCGGAATTCTTGTCGGTGACAGCAGATGTGAAAGTGACTGCGTTCTGCTTGCACTTGACGTATCACCAAGTGTAATTGACGAAGCTGTAAGCTGCAATTCAAAGATTATTGTTACTCATCATCCTGTTATTTTCAATCCGATAAAAAAGCTTTCTGAGCAGGATGTTGTTTACCTGGCTGCCAGGCATGGAATAACCATAATAAGCGCTCATACGAACCTGGATATCGCACAATCCGGCGTAAATGAAACCCTCGCAAAGGCAATCGGTGTAGAAATTCATGATCATTATCCCGAAGATTGCGCTCTGATGGGAAAAGTGGAAGCGACTGACTGCAAAGATTTCGCAAAAAGTATATGCGAAAAACTGTCCCTCGAGGGTCTCAGATATACGGATACTGGCAGTGTCATTGAAAAGGTTATGGTTTCCTGCGGTGCGGGCGGCAGCAATATTTTTCTTGCAGCGAGGTGCGGTGTACAGGCATTTGTAACAGGTGAGATAAAACATCACGAGATCATGTTCGCAAATTCTGCAGGAATCTCTGTATTTGATCTGGGACATTATGGTTCTGAAGATCTGATCATCCCGTCACTTGCAGTCAGGCTTTCCGTGAAATTTCCGGAGGCAGTATTCAGACAGGCAAAAGCTGATACTGACATGATAAAATATTATTCAGGAGGAAAAAATGGCTCTTGACGGTGTATTCTTAAGACACATAAAAAACGAACTTGAAAACAGAATAATAAACAGCAAAGTAGATAAAATATATCAGCCATATCGCGATGAGATAATAATTGCTTTTCGTTCACCGGAGGGCAGCAGTAAGCTTCTTATTTCCGCAAGAGCAAACAGCCCGAGGGTTCATCTGACATCATCGTCGCCGGAAAACCCTAAAACACCGCCTATGCTTTGTATGCTTCTCAGAAAGCGGCTTTCAGGCGCTCGACTGCGGAAAATTTTCCAGCCATCCCTTGAAAGGCTTCTTATTCTTGAGTTTGAGGGTAAAAATGAACTTGGAGATACGGTTACTCTGAAGCTTGCTGTAGAAATAATGGGTCAGTACAGCAATATAATATTTATTGATGAAAATGACATCATTATTGACGCGGTTAAAAGAGTTGACGCTTCGATGTCTTCGCGCAGACTGATCCTTCCCGGTATGAAATACGAAATGCCGCCGGCTCAGACTAAGCTTTCTATGCTCAGCTGTTCAGCAGATGACATTATCAGTGCGGTTCAGGCGATGCCGGGTTCGGTTTCCCTTGATAAGGCACTTCTGAATACTTTGCAGGGTGTATCACCGATAATCTGCCGTGAACTTGAATATCTGACCGGCCGAGGCGCTGATGTCAGGTCTGACGAGCTCGACGAGGAAAAGAGAACAAGACTATCTTATTTTCTGAAAAGAAATATTTCTGCAGCGGTCGATTGCTGCGGTGAACCTTGTGTGATTATTGACGAAGCAAAAAAGCCTATTGATTTTACATTCTGCCACATTCAGCAGTATGGCTCCGGAAGAAGTAAAAGAGAAACACAGACTTTTTGCGAGCTGCTTGATTATTACTATTCAAAGCGTGACGCAATGGAAACTATGAGGGCACGCTCGGAGGATATGAATAAGCTTCTCAATAATGCTGCGACGAGGTTGATTAAAAAGATCTATCTTCAGAGGGATGAACTCAAGCAGTGTGCTGACCGGGAACAATTCAGAATTTGCGGTGATCTTATTCAGGCAAATCTCTATCGGATACCGAAGGGTGCGCGGGAAATAGAGGTAGAAAACTATTACGACGAAAACCTTTCTTTAATGAAAATAAAGCTTGATCCTGCTCTTTCTGCTGCGGCAAATTCACAGAAGTATTACAAGAGCTACAGAAAGGCAAAAATAGCCGAGCAGGTTCTTCAAGTGCAGATTGAAAAGGCAGAACAGGAGCTTGATTACGTTTCGTCTGTGCTGGATAGTCTAAGCCGTGCTGAAACTATTAAAGAGCTTACTGAGATCCGCGAAGAGCTGACAGACCAGGGATACATTAAGGCAAAGGGGAAGGGGCAGAAGAGAGAAGCTCCGCTGCCTCCGCTTAAATACTTGTCAGAATCAGGCTTTGAGATACTCGTCGGCAGGAATAACCGTCAGAACGACTTGCTTACTCTTAAGACCGCTGATAAAAATGATATATGGCTCCATACAAAGGATATTCCAGGCTCACATACCGTGATTATTACCGAGGGGCGTCCGGTTGACGATGATACTCTTGTTTTTGCAGCTTCCCTTGCAGCAGCGCACAGCAAAGCAAGGGAATCCGGTAAAGTGCCTGTCGACTATACGAAAATAAAACACGTCAGTAAGCCTTCGGGAGCCAAACCGGGAAGGGTAATATATACAAACCAGCAGACTTTGTTTGTAGCCCCTTTTTCAGAGGAAAATGGACGTAGTATGTCACATTCTGTGAAATAAGCCAAAAATATATCATAATCATAAGGGTTTTTGTGGTAAAAATAGAATAGAATTAATATTCTTTAAAAGAATATTAATCGTTTGTATTTGTACTATCATGGAATAGAGAAAAAAGAAGAAAGAATTAGAATCATGAAGGAAATCATGGAGGATTTGACATGACCATCAACCAAACGATTATGCAGATCATCATCGCACTCGGCGGACTGGGTCTGTTCCTTTATGGAATGAGACTTATGGGTGAGGGACTTGAGCTTGCTGCAGGCTCCAACCTCAGATCACTTTTGGAAAAGCTTACGACGAATCGTTTTCTCGGAGCACTTGTAGGTATTGTGGTAACGGCAATTATTCAAAGCTCTACTGCCGTTTCAGTCATGTGTGTGGGCTTTGTTAATGCTTCAATAATGACGCTCAATCAGGCGATGGGTGTAATTATGGGTGCTACAATCGGTACAACTGTTACGAGTGTTCTTTTGTCTATTCAGATATCAGATTATGCTCCGATTGCCATATTTATCGGTGCTATAATGGTAATGCTGTCCAAGAAAAATAACACCAAGTATTTCGGTCAGATAATTGCCGGATTCGGAATACTGTTTTACGGCATGTCTACAATGTCCGAGCATCTGGAGCCGCTTGCTCAGTCTGAATTTTTCAGCAATATCATCACGTCAGTAAGTAATCCGTTTATCGGTATTATTTTTGGTATTGCTTTTGCTGCTATTCTTCAGAGTTCTTCCGCAGCAGTCGGCGTTTTGCAGGCTCTCGGTGCTGCCGGTGCACTTCTTCTTCCTAATGCTGTTTACATGGTCTATGGTATCCATATCGGTGCTTGTGTTACAGCGGTTATCTCAGCTCTTGGTGCAACAAAAGCAGCTCAGAGAACAGCCTTTTCATATGTACTTTTCACCGTTCTCGGAACGGTGATGTTTACAGGTATATCTCTGTTTACGCCTTTCCACAGCTTTATTGAGAGTGTTACTGACAGTGTTCCTTTCCAGATTTCGCTCGTACATATTATCTCCAGTATCGTTGCAACCTTAGTAATACTTCCGGCGGAAGGATTTATTGTTAAGCTGTCAACCATTGTTATTTCCGGTAATGATGAGGAAATGGAAGCATGCAGGCTTCGTTATGTGGATGAACGTATGCTCAAGACTCCGCCGTTTGCCGTTTCTCAGGTTACGAAGGAAATAGAGCGTATGGGTGCTATTGCAAAGAAGAATTTCTCTAAATCCATGATTGCATTTCTTGAAAAAGATGCCGAAAAGATTAAGGAAGTTGAACAGAACGAAGAGGTTCTTGATTACCTCAATATGGCAATTACCAATTATCTTGTAAAGCTCAACGGTCTTAATCTTGAAGATAGTGACCGTCTTAAAATTGGTTCATATTATCACGTTGTCAGTGATATGGAAAGAATTGGTGACCACGCTGAAAATATTACCGAGCTTGCTCAGATGCTTATTTCAAAGGATGAAACTCTCAGTGAGGAAGCCCTGCTTGAAATAAAGAGTATGAGCAGTCTTGTAGACAGTATTATTGACGATTCTCTGATAATGTTTGAAGACAGTCATTATGATAAAAAAATGATTGATCTTGTAAGCAGTATTGAGCAGGAAATAGACGATAAAACAGTTGATTATAAGAATACACATATAGAAAGACTTAGTAATGGCATTTGTAATGCTACCGTGGGTACACTATATATGGAGCTTCTTACTAATCTTGAAAGAATTGCGGACCACAGCACGAATATCGCTTTTTCAATGTATCCGGACCAGCGCGCTTCTAAGAGTGAATCAGCTGCGTTGATAGGTTAACATTCTAAAAAATAATAAACTCTCCCGTTTCAGTTTTAACTGTATCGGGAGAGTATTTTATTTCCTGTTTTTTATTGAGTTTAATTCAAAACGGTATCCGTCAGTATTCCAGTGTACTATATGATACATACCGTCTGATCTGCTAAGGGTGTTTCCGTTTCCATCAAGGCAGCAGTCAAGCACGCCCTCAATCTTTTTTTCGGATGGGATAAAAACCCGTCCGTTTTTCTTTTGTGTCAGTTGTAGTCTTGTGAAAAATTCCTTGATGTCAGACGCTGTGAATTTCTCAGCGCCGTAGTATGCAAAAAGCTCTATACAGCTTTTTATCAGTGTAAAGCTCTGAACACTTGTGTAGTCAACGAGGGCGTAAGGGCTCTTATAGAACAGTTCTGCCTCCGTGTAGTTTATTTTTTCGGCAGCATTATTCATTTTTTAAGCTCCTTAAGCACATTGCTTATCAGTTTTTTATCTCCGATTACGGCCGCAAGAACGACTGAGTACAGTCTTTCCGGATCGTCATAGAAGCAGTCCCTTACATTATCGGCTTCCTTTTTATCGGGGACAAATACAGTCAGTGTCATAAGATCACGTATTTTATCGTTAATTTTAAGGGTGACATTGTATCCTCCGTTTTCAGCTTCGGATATTGTAACAGGGTTTTCAGATTGAGATTTTTTTCTCTGCTGCAGTCTGCAAACTGCTGAAACAGCTTTCTGTCTAATTGTAATCGGCAGCTCTTCATGCAGCTGACCTGCAATCATTTTTCCGTTTTCCGTGATTTCAAGTACTTTTTCACTATCCTCGTGTAATATAATATTGTCGTTCTTTATAAGCTCTGAAACAGATGACATTGTTTCAAAATAATTTGCCATACCTTTTGACTGGATTATTTCGATCAGATCGTTCAGCGCAAAAGGTATTCCTGCGTTTTCAAGGATAAAGCAGATAAGTATACCTATTTCCCTCGTGTTTCTGAGTCCTCCGGGCTCTATTCCCTCATCAAATGCATCATATTCCATTTGATCACTCCTAACATGCATAGTAAAACAGCTCGCAACTTTTGGTCAGCTGTTGCATATCATTAATTGTATCATAATTTATTTGATAATTCAATCATTTGACCACAGACAAGTTTGCTCTTGCTGTATACGTTAATAGATGTTTTTATCTTAAAATTCTCAATCAAATTATTATTAATCAGCTATGAACAGACTATAAATATAAAGTTAATTTAATGCTTTTTCCTTGATTTTTGCCTTTTTGAGTGATATGATATAAAAAAGAGTGTTTAAGTTGGCGTATTTTGTTAATTTTTCAGAAAATACAAAGGAGGAGTTATTATGAAGAATAATAAAACAAATCGGGTATCGTCCGCAGTGCTGGCATTTGTTCTTTCCTTTGTATTTGTTGTTGCTTGCTTTCCGTTGACTGCTGATGCTGCGACTGCACTTAAAATAAAATCATCTATATCCCTGAGCTCTGCTTACGTTGGCGGAACTGCTACAATAAAAGGAACAGCCTCCGGCGGAACTTCACCATATACCTATAAGTTCTTGTATCGTGTAGGAAGCGGTAACTGGGTAACAGCAAGAAATTACAGTTCAATATCGAGCACAAGTGTTTCATTGAATAAGGCAGGAAAATATACTTTCCGAACATATACCAGGGATAAGAGAAATGTTGAGGTTTACTGTGATGTATCTGCAACTGTAAATGAAAAGTATGTTACGCTTGTAAACAGATCCAGTATTAGCGCCACCACAGTTTCTCTTGGAAATACTGTTACTGTCAAGGGCAGTGCTACAGGCGGAACCTCACCGTACACGTATGCGTATTATTATACTCCTTAGGATGGCAGTAAAAAAACGTTCAAGAACTATTCTTCAACTGCCTCTGTTAGTATCAAACTTCCTTCTGCAGGGTATTATACCGTTCAGTGTGTTGTCAGGGATAAGGCAGGTAAGACTGCTACAAAAAGCTTTAATGTAGTTGTAACTAACAGGACGGGCAAGGGTCTTTCGAATACTTCTACTGTTTCATCCTCGTCGGTTAATGCAGGAACGGCAATGACCGTTTACGGCAAATCTGACGGCGGTACTCAGCCGTGTCAGTATGCATACTACGCTTCCTCGGATGGAATAAATTATAGTCTGATCAGTGGATATGGAAAGTCCGGAAGGTGCACATACAAGCCTGCTACACCGGGTTATTACAAGATTAAAGTAATCGCAAAGGCATACAATGGTTCGACTGCAGAAAAAGTGATCAGTGTTACGGTTAAGAAAAACACCAATACTTCACTTAGTAATAAATCTTCAATTACTACAACATCATCTGTTGAAAAGGGTACTACTGTAATACTGAATGCTTCTGCTTCAGGCGGTACTCAGCCCTACAAATATGCATATTATTATCGTTTTGGCAACGGTTCCTGGAAAACGGCCAGCGCATATTCAACCGGTACATCTTCAAGTATAAAGCTCAGCTCTGTCGGAACGTATAACTTGAAGGTTGATGTCAAGGATGAAGCGGGTAAAGTTGTAAGCAAGACTTTTACCGTTAATTCTCTGAGCGGATCATCTTCCGGAAAATCTGAAACCTTAAATGTCAACTATGGTGGATCGGCAGTTCTGAAGGCTGCAAATGTTTCTTCCGGTGCTGTGTATTCGTTCTACTACAAAAGATCAGGAGATTCAGCATTTACAATGCTGAGCTCTTACGGCAGCACGTCATCAGTCAGTTTCAGACCCCGCCAGATTGGCTCATATAATGTTGTGATCTACACTAAGGCAAATAATAAAGTGACATCCAAAACCGTTACTCTCTATGCGAGCATATCTTCGGTTGCCAAGAACGAACTTGACAGAATTAATGCTGAGAGAAGAAAAGCTGGTGTTCCGGCGTTAACTCTTGATAATGAGCTTTCGTTTGCTGCTGGAGTCAGAGCAGAAGAGCTTGAAAAGTCTTATTCACATAAAAGACCTGATGGCAGATCATGCTTTACTGTACTGAGTGATTATGGAATTACCTATAAATCATCTGTTACTGAAAACGTCGCATATGGTTATAAGGATTACACAGCTGTTATGGATGCATGGATGAGATCTTCAGGGCATAAAGCAAATATACTTAATAAGAATTTTACAAAGGTCGGTTTAGGTATTAACGGAAAATACTGGAGTCAGATGTTCTCGAACTGAATAATTGTATAAAATAGGGCTGCCGAAACGGCAGCCCTTGATTTATTGTGTCAGTATTATTTCAGCCGCTTTTATTCCGTCAACAGCAGCAGACATTATTCCGCCTGCATAGCCTGCACCTTCTCCGCAGGGATAAAGACCCCTGAGTGAAACAGAATTCATTCTGTCATCGCGCATAATGCGCACAGGGGAGGAACTCCGGCTTTCAACGGCGGTCAGTACAGCGTCGCCGTTAGCAAAGCCTTTCAGCCGGTTATCCATGAGAATCAGACCTGCCCGCAGTGAATCAGTCATGAATCCGGGCAGACAATCATCAAGGGATGTTAGTCTGAAGCCGGGTTTGTAGCTTGGAATAACGCATCCGAGTGAAGAGGACGGGTGCTTTTTCAGAAAATCGCATACACGCTGTACCGGCGCATGATAGTTTTCTCCACCAAGGATAAATGCCTGTTTTTCAAGTTTTCTTTGAAGTTCGGCACCTGCAAGAACATCGCTGCTGCCGAAATCATCCGGAGAAATTCCGACAAGCAGAGCGGAGTTTGCATTTGTTTTATCTCTTGCAAATTCACTCATGCCATTTGTTACAACATGGCCTTCCTCGCTTGCTGCTGCAACAACTGAGCCGCCGGGACACATACAGAATGTGAAAACCCCGCGTCCTTCAGGCAGATGAACGGCAAGCTTGTAATCAGCCGCAGACAGATAAGGATTGTTATGAAAGCTTCCGTATTGCTGTTTATTGATATCATGCTGAAGATGTTCAATTCGAACTCCCATTGCGAATGGTTTCTGCTCCATTGCGATATGGTTATTTTTCAGCATTTCAAATGTATCTCTTGCACTGTGACCGATTGCGAGAATCATATCATCGGTTTTAATAACATGTTCGGCTCCGTCTTTTTCGTATACGGCAGCAGTAAGCCTTCCATCTGATTGTCTCAGATCTGTCAGACGTGCACCGAAGATGAATTCACCACCAAGTGAAATTATGTCATGTCTGAGGTTCTTGACCGTTGTTTTCAGCATATCTGTACCGATATGTGGTTTGGATAGATAAAGGATTTCTTCGGGTGCTCCGTGACCGGCAAATTCCAATAGTACTTTGCGTATTCTCTTGTCTTTTGTACCGGTGGTCAGCTTTCCGTCCGAAAAAGTACCAGCTCCGCCTTCACCGAATTGAACATTTGATACTGTGTTCAGAATGCCGTCTGACCAGAAAGTATTAATATCCTTTGTACGTCTGTCAACATCGTAACCTCTTTCGAGAACGATTGGCCGCTGTCCTGCCTGCGCGAGAATAAGTGCTGCAAACATGCCGCACGGGCCGCTTCCTACTATAACAGGACGTTTTGAAAGTCCTTTACATACGGGTATTTCATATCTGTATTCTGAAACAACTGCCGCTTTTGAACATTCGGATACTGCTTTTTCTTCATTTCCGGATATTTTAATATCCACTGTTGCTTCAAAATGAACATTGTTTTTCTTTCTAGCGTCTACACTTCGTTTATACAGTGAGATATACCTGATATCCGACTTTCTGATTCCAAGTGCCTTTGCGCTTAGTTTTTTTAGAGTTTCGTCATTATAGTCAAGTGGCAGAGAGATGCCGTTGATTCTTATCATGTTGTCACCACCGGTTTATTTGATATTTTTTGCAGCCATAATTCCGCTTCCGAATGAAAAATGCAGATTATATCCTCCGCAATCACCGTCAACATTCAGCATTTCGCCGCAAATATATAGCCCGTTTGTTTTTCTGGACATAAGTGTATCAAGGTAAACCTCATCAGACCCGATTCCTCCGGCGCAAACCTGAGCTGTCTTGAATGAATCTGTTTTTTCCGGTGTAAACGTAAAATTCTTTGTATGATCTGCAACAGTGCTCAGATCATCTTCATCAAGCTCAGAGCAGAGCTTATGTCTGATTCCTGTGCTGGTTAATATTGCTTCGGATAGCTTTTTGTTAAGTGCACCGGAAAGAATCATCTCACATGGAAGCCCTGAAAAAGTACTTTTACAGCTTCTCAGATATTTAATCAGTTCGATTTCGTTATAATCAGGCATCAAATCAAGCTGTATTATCAGATTATTAACTTTCTTACTTTTTACTGTCCTGAAATAAAGGTATTCATTAACTACCCGGGAGCATTCAAAAACGCATATTCCGGAAATACCTGTGTCACTGAACTGTATCTCACCGCGTTTGGATCTGATCTCATCTCCGTCTGCGATTATTCTGACAGATCCTGATGACCTGACACCCTTGAGAATTTTGTATTTTTCTTTTGTTCCGACCGGTGATAATGACGGGAAAAGGGGAGAAGGGGTTATTCCGAACGATTTGAGAATTCTATTTCCACTGTCATCAGATCCGAGAGATGGTGAAGCCTTGCTTCCGCATGCGAAGATAATGTTTTCTGCATTTATGGATGTTTCACCAGAATGGATTTCAAAACAATTCTTTTTTTTTGTTATGTTATCTATTGTGAAATCGCACTTTTCCTCGACGCCTATCCTTTGAAGCTCATTTCTCATGCAGTCCAGAACAGTAGACGCCTGATTACTGTTCGGGTACAGTCTGCCCTCGCTGTCCTCTTTTAGAAGCAGTCCGAGACTGGCAAAGAATCTTTTGTGCTGTTTTAAACCAAAGTCCGAAAGTACACTTTCAATCAGTGCGTTGTCTCCGAAGTAATGATCGGAACTGATGTTTCTGTTACCTATATTACAGCGCCCGTTTCCTGTAGCAAGGAGTTTCCTGCCTACACGGGACTGTTTTTCGAGTATAATCACATTTTTTCCACCGAAACGTCTTGCCGCTGTAATTGCGCCCGCAAGACCGGAGGCACCGCCTCCGATAACTGCAAGTTTTGGTATCTGTTTCATATTCATCAACCGCTTTACTGTTTATTATGATATATTTTATCATAAATGCTGCTCTTATTCAATCATATTAATGGATTGTTTCCTGTGAATTCCGCTCAGACATCAGCTGCAAGGGAGTACATCAAGGGAGTACATTACTATTGGGACTCTGTCCCAAACCCTGCCAGGACTCCGTCCTGGACCTGCGGCCTTTGAAAAGGCCGGCGAAACTTTTATATCTATATATAGAATTGAGGCACTAAGCTTGAAGAATCGTCTAAGAGTAAGTAGAATGAGCAGATCATGGGGCTATGCATAACATAGAGTCAGAGAAGCAACGAACGTGAATCGGGTGCAGCGTCACACTGCTGAAAATGATAATTTTCTTTTTGGAAAAATATGCTAAGTTGTAAAATAAAATGGCAAAAAGAATAGACCCATATTGAAACCTGTGGTACAATGTTAAGCGACCAAACCAACATAACCGGAGGTAACAATATGAGTCACTTAAATAATACCACAAAAAATAGAAAAGGTAAACACCTAAATTACGAAGATAGGTTAAAAATCGAAGCATTGAGCAAGGCAGGGATAAAGCCAAAGGAAATCGGTCAACTCCTTGGCGGACGCAGCGAAAGGACAATATACCGAGAAATCAAACGGGGTATGGTAGAATTGCTGAACAGTGACCTGACCATCAGAAAAGAATATAGTGCAGATGTAGCCCAGCAGAAGCACGATTATAATGGAACAGCGAAAGGACCTGGGCTAAAAATAGCGAATGATTATGAGCTGGTAGATTTCATAGAGAAGGAAATAAGAGAAAAAAAGAAGTCACCCTATGCTGTGGCTGAAGAAATCAAACGAGGGAGCAAGTTTAAAACAAAGCTTTGTTTTAAGACAATCTATAACTATATAGATCAGGAACTTTTTCCGACATTGACAAACAAAGATCTTCCGGTAAAAAAAGACGGTAAGAAACGAAACTATCACCACATCAGAACTGCAATTACCAACGCCAAAGGAACGAGCATATCTGAGCGGCCAGAGGATATAGATAAACGAGAAGAATATGGTCATTGGGAGATGGATACCGTTGTAGGAAAGCAAGGAACAAAGACAGTTCTTCTTGTTCTTACCGAAAGAAAAACCCGTCAGGAAATGATTTTTAAAATCAAAAGTAAGTCGCAGGAATGTGTCGTCAAAGCCTTGGATAAGTTAGAGAGAAAACTCGGAAGTAAAACGTTCCGTGAAACTTTTATAACAATCACTTGCGATAA